>JAYVNZ010000053.1:0-7383 GCA_043758185.1 Gemmatimonadaceae bacterium
CTGGGTTCCGGTGGTGGCGCATCCATCGCGCTCGTTGCGCCGGCACCACGTGCACTCACGGTGTCCGACGGCGGTGCGAACATGGACACGTTGGAGGACGACGACGATCCGCTCGCCGTGATCATCCGGAAGGCGTGCTCGCGGGAGTTGACGGACCTCGGTCTCATCTTCAACTCGCTCAACATCAAGGTGGTCCAATCCGAGGTAGCGGACGCACGCCGGCGGATGTCCGCGGCCGAGGCGCAGGCGACGGCGGACATCGTGCAGGCCCAACAGGCGCGACGTGCCAAGGAAGCCACCATCGAGGCGGAGCGCATCATCTCGGATCGCCAGCGCGAGCTGGAGCAGACCAAGGCGGGCAACGCGGCACTCATCGCGCAGGCGGAGGCCAAGCGGCAGGAAGCGATGGGTGTGCAACGCATTGCGGAACTGGAGGCCACGCAGATCGCGCAGGCGCGAGCCGACGCGGAGCGCGTGACCATCACAGCACAGGCGAACGCGGACGCGGAGGCCATTCGTATTCGTGTGGTCGCTTCTGCGCAGGCCGAGAGTATCGAGAAGGTGAACAAGGCCATCGCGGCCGGCGGGGAGAGTTACTTCCGGTATCGCCAGATCGAGATGTTGCCGGTGATTGCACCCCAGATTGCCGCGGCCCTGGCGGAGGCGCGGCTCATCACAGTGTCTGGCGGCGAGAATGGCGGAGCGGCGAATGGTACGGCGAACCAGATCACGAGCGTGATCCAGACCGTGCTCGCGGCGCAGCTGGTGTCGAAGGGTGGTCTGCTCGGCGATGTGGGAGATTCGAAGCGAACCGACAAGGCGTAGCGTCAGGTTACGCTGGCGGGTTTCGCTGAAGTCACTACCTTGGGGATGCTGAACCGAGCCGTACCGGCCCAGGCTACCCTGCGCCCCGCCCACCTTTGTCCGAGTGATCCAGATGCTGCGTCTGACTCGCCTCACCCCACTCGTCGTTTCGTGCGCGCTGGTGCTCGTCCTGGCGCCCCCCGCCTACGGACAGTTCGGCGGGCTGATGAACCGGGCCAAGGACAAGCTGGCGGACAAGGCCAAGGAGAACCTTGGTCCCATCGCCGCTGGCGAACAGCTCACTGAAGACCTTCTCGGCAAGGTTGTCACTGGTGCGCAAGCAGCGGATCGGGTGCTCGCCAACCGTGACAAGGCTATGGCCGTACGCGCTGCGAAGGACAAGGAGCTTTCCGTCTTGAGCGACAAGAACGCGCCCGTCCATCGGGCGTTCGATGAAGCCAACGGCAAGATCATGGCCTGCCGCGACGCCTCACTGAGCGCCCTGTCAGAGGCTCGGTCCGACCGCATCGAAGCCCGGATGAAGGCCATGGAATCCGACCCGGCGTTCGAAGGCAAGGTGATGCTGATAGCGACGAAGTACGGCAAGGCGATGAAAGAGGCGCAAGAAAAGCAGGACGCCCTGGCCCTATCGAAGCTCCAAAGGGCAATGCAGACGGAGATGATCGGCGGGGAACCCTTCATGGATACCAGGAAGGATTCCGTGGCCACCGACGCCAAGTGTGGCAATGCGCCGAAGCTGCCCGCGGCGCTCGCGCAGGAAGAGCAGTTGCGGAAGGAGGTCGCCGCGGCAGATGACGAGATTCGCACGCTCGAGGCACGTGCCGTGAACCAGGGTGCAGCAGCCAGCGGGCTGGAACAGGTCCGCTACCTCCAGCTCAAGGAGCGCGCGCTGTCCATCATGAATCGGATGAATGGCGAGGGTGCCGGTGTCCGCTATGGAGACGACGAGGTGGCAGCGGTCAAGAAGCGGATGAGCGACCTGGAGAAGGTCAAGCGCGCGTTGTGATGCGTGGCAGCGCGGCGAACGTCGCTGCGCTGCTGCTGGCAATATTTGCGGGGTGTCCTGCGGGTGCGCAGGATGCCCCGCTGCCGCAATCAGTACTCGCTGTGCGTGACAGCGCCGGCACGTTTCGCGAGTTCTGGTCGGCGGCGAGTGCGCCATCGACATGGCGACGGGCGCCTCTAGCCGATCGGCTGGCGTGGCACCCCGCCGCGAATGGCGTTGAGTGGGGGGAGCTCGAACTGGGGGGATCTGGCGAGGCGTGGAGGACGCGACTCGTCGTCGCGCGCCTGGATCCCGCGCGTGTGCGCTTTTCGCTCGACACAGCGTTCACGCCGCGACGGGAAGCGGCGTGGACGCTGGCGCGCGCGCCCAAGGGTGCGGTGCTCGCCGTGAACGCGGGACAGTTCGAGGCCACCATGCCCTGGGGCTGGGTAGTGCTCAAGGGACGACATTGGCTGCCGCCGCAGCATGGCCCGCTGTCCGCCGCGTTGATGCAGGACTCCAGCGGCACCTTGCGCTGGGTACGCGGCGAGGACGTCGTGCGCGTCGCCGCTGCGACAAGAGGAGTACGATGGGCGTTCCAGTCCTACCCGGTCACTCTCGCTGGTGATACCGTTCCGCTGCCGTTACGCCGCGCTGGTCGTGGCATCGACGTGGCGCATCGCGATGCCCGCGCCGGTATCTGCCTTACGCACGATGGCCGACTGCTCGTGGCGCTCACGCGGTTCGACGCGGCAGGGCGCGCACTGCACTTCCTCCCCTTCGGCCTCACCGTGCCTGAAATGGCGGCGATCCTCGGTGCACTCGGCTGCCGTGACGCGATGCTGCTCGATGGCGGGATCAGCGCCCGGCTTCGCGTGCGCGACGCATCCGGCATCGCGCATGACTGGGAGGGAATGCGCCCTGTCCCGCTGGCCTTGATCGCCCTGCCCAACTAGCGTCGCCGCGAGCGCGGCGACGGACGGGAAATTGCCGTGCAGGAGCCCCATGAACTTTACCAACATCGGATTTCTCATCGTGGGCGTCATCGGCGGACTCCTGGCGCTCGTGGGCATGCTCGGCGCCCTGAAGGGCACGCCGGTGCGCGCCGTGAAGTCGTTCGGTCGCGGCGAACGACCCGCCGTGGGTGACCCAGCTTTTCGGGATACCATGGAGATGCTCATTCACGCGCAGTTGGCGCACGCGCACTCCGTGGAAATCTTCATCAATGGAGACGAGACGTATCCCAGGTTCTGGGACGACCTCCGGGGCGCTCGCGAATCCATCACGATCCAGCTGTATTACTGCGAGCCTGGAAAGATGGCCGACACGTTTCGCGACATCCTGCTGGAGCGGGCGCGCGCGGGTGTGAAGATCCTCTTTCTGGTGGATGCGTTTGGCAGTGCGCTGGACAAGGAGTACATGGATTCGTTGGAGCAGGCCGGCATCGGCACCTGTGTGTTTCGACCGCTGCGCGTGTGGAGTGCCAATACCATTCAGCATCGCTCGCATGCCCGCGTGATCTGCATCGACGGCAAGATCGGCTGGACAGGGGGCTTTGGCCTGGCGGACAAGTGGTACGGCAACGGGCGAGACAAGGATCAGTGGCGCGACTCGAACATCCGCTTCAGTGGCCCGGCCGTCCGGCAGCTCCAGGCCACGTTCGCGTCATGCTGGGGGGAGGCGGCCGGTGAACTGCTCATCGGGCCCATGTTGTTTCCACCGCCGGGGCCATCGTCCGACGAGGGCGTCCTGGCCGGCATACTGCACGCACGCCCCTCCGTGGGCAGCACGGACGCCGAGCGGTTCTACGCCCTCTCCATGGAGTGCGCGCGCGAACGTTTGTTCATCACCAACTCGTACTTCGTGCCGGACAAGGATTTCCGAAGCATGCTCTGCGCGGCTGCGGGTCGTGGCGTGGATACGAGGGTGCTGACCGTTGGCAACGCCACCGACATCAAGTCCACGTTGTACGCGGGACGGGCGCAGTACGAGGAGTTGCTCGAGGCTGGAGTGCGCATCTACGAGTACCGTGACACCATGATGCATGCCAAGACGTTGGTCATGGACGGGATGTGGGGTGCGGTGGGCAGCATGAACGCGGATAATCGGTCCATGTCGTTCAACGAGGAGACCATGTTCGTGATGCTCGACGCAGAGCTGGGCGCGACGCTCGAGCAGCAGTTTCACGACGACCTCGCGTTTGCGGACGAGATCGACCTCGTCGCGTTTCGCGCGCGTCCGTACCTCGATCGCCTCAAGGAACGCGCGGCTCACCAGATGCGGCGCGTCCTGTGATGCGATCACCAGGTGTGGTGGAGCGTCTCACCTGACCGCACGTACGTTCACTCCCGCCTCGATTGCCGGTCCGCGCATGGCACTCGTCCTGTCACTCGCGCTTGCTGCCTGCGTGCGACCTGGAGGCGCGCCTGGTCACACGGCCTCCAGCACGGCACCGCGCGCCATTGCGGTGTATCGCGCGATTGCGGAGTCGATCTATGTCACTACCACGAAGCGCGTGGTGGCGGTGGCCGGCGCGTCTCTGGACAGCACGTGCGCGGCTCCCGAGTGCGCGGGTCTTGCATCCCGGTGGGGGGTGGAAACCCTGTGGTGGGCGCGGGGCGATTCCAGCGAGGCGCGCGATTCGCGCGCTGACCTTCTCGCACGCGCTGCCGCACCGTTCGACGTGAGCGCCGTGGCGCGCGGCCGCGCGATGCTGCTGGAGGCGGATCCGGGAGATGTTCCCGGGGCTGATGCAAGCGTGGCGGAGTGGGTGCGTTTTCGTACCGCGCACGCGGATGCGTCGGGCGCAGTGCGCATGTCGCCTGTTGGGTTCAGCCGCTCCGGACGCACCGCGGTAGCCTTCGTGGATTGGCGATGCGGACCCACCTGCGGTCACACGCTTGGGGTGGCCCTCACAGCCACCAGCGATTCGACCTGGTCGGTGGCCGAGATGATCCTGCTGTCATCGCGGGGAAGGTAGGACGGCGACGCCTTGGGGGTGGAGCGCCGTGCTCCGTTCAGTACTTGGCCAGGTAGTTGTCCAACTCCCACTGCGACACCTGCGACGTGTACTCGCGCCACTCCTGACGCTTGGCTGCCAGGAACTGCTGTGCGATATGCGGCCCGAGCGCGGCGAGTATCACGTCGTTCTTCTCGAGTTCGTCGCAGGCTTCGTTCAGGTCGTGCGGCAGGTCGTCGATGCGGAGGCGTCGCTTCTCGCGGTGGCTCATTTCCCAGATGTTCTCGTTTACCGGCTCACGGTGATCCGCGGTGGAACGAATGCCATCCAGACCTGCCGCGAGCATCACGGCCAGGGCGAGGTATGGGTTGGCAGAGGGGTCGGGCACCCGGTGCTCGACACGCGTGCCCAGCCCGCGACGTTCGGGAATGCGCAGCATTGGGGACCGGTTGCGCATGCTCCATGCGACGTTCACGGGTGCTTCGTACCCGGGAACCAGCCGCTTGTACGAATTCACGAGCGGGTTCGTGATGGCGCACGATCCTCGCGCGTGGCGGAGCAGGCCGCCGATGTAGTGGAGCGCTGTCTTGCTGAGCTCCCAGTCTGCGTGCTTGTCCCAGAATGAATTCGTCTTGCCGCGGAAGAGCGACTGGTGCGTGTGCATGCCGCTGCCGTTCTGCCCGAAGATGGGCTTGGGCATGAACGACGCCGCAAGCCCGAACCGCTGCGCCACCACCTTCACCACGAAACGGAAGGTGGCGATGTTGTCGGCTGTGGTGAGCGCGTCGGCATACCGAAAATCGATTTCGTGCTGGCCATGCGCCACTTCGTGATGGGCGGCCTCCACCTCGAATCCCATCAACTCCAGGTCGTGCACGACGGCGCGCCTGGCCTCTTCACCCAGGTCCACGGGCGCGAGGTCGAAGTACGCGCCCACATCGTGCGTATGCGTTGTGGTCTCGCCATTGGGCCCGCGCTTGAACATGAAGAACTCGGCTTCCATGCCGGCGTTCATCGTGTAGCCCATCGACGCCGCATCGGCGATCACACGCTTGAGGGCGGTACGCGGATCGCCGGGAAAGGGAGACCCATCGGCCTGGTTCACGTCGCAGATGAGCCGCGCCACGCGGTGATCCGGATCGCCCCACGGAAAGATGCGGAAGGTGGAGAGGTCCGGAGCGAGGAGCATGTCGCTCTCCTCCGTGCGCACGAAGCCCTCGATGCTCGAGCCGTCGAACATGATGTCGCCGGCAAGGGCCTTCCCGAACTGGGACGCCGGAAGCTCGACATTCTTGTTGACGCCAAGGATGTCGGTGAACTGCAGCCGCAGGAACCGCACGTTGAGGGTGCGGGCCAGCGCAAGGAGGTCCTTGGACGTCGCGCCCTTCAGGTCGGGTAACAGCGCACGGGGTTCGGTCACGGAGGACAAGATACTCAGATCGTGCCGTTCAGACAGTCGGGTTGGTGCTGCGCCTGTTACTTTTCGGGCCTATGACGTCATCCTGCCCGTCCTGTGGAGTGCCCGCGTCCGGCCATTTTTGTTCGAGTTGTGGTACGGCACTGACCGGTGCCGCCTGCGTGCACTGCGCGGCTCCGCTCACGCCGGGAGCGCGCTACTGCCATCGGTGCGGTACCCCTGCGGGTGCCAGTGCTGCGCCAGCACGGGGATTGGCGGGACTCCTGCCCTGGGCCGTGGCTGCCATTGCGCTGCTCGCGCTCATTGCGCTGGTGGTGGGCCAGCGGTTCGGTGGGCGCACCGCTCCGGTAGCGCAAGCGCCTGAGACTACCGCGGCACCCGCCGCGCCATTCGCAGGTGGTGCCACTGGCATGCCGCGCGCACCGGACATCAGCCAGCTCACGCCCGAGCAGCGCGCAGAACGACTGTACGACCGGATCATGACGGAGTCCGAGGCTGGGAACCTCGAGAATGTGCGGACGTTCATGCCAATGGCAATCGCCGCATACGAGATGATCGCTCCCCTCAACCTGGACCAGCGATACGACCTTGGGCGCATTGGCGTGGTGGGTGGCGACTCCGCACTGGCGCGCGCAGAAGCCGACACGATTCTCTCGGCCAGGCCGACACACCTGCTGGGGTTGATCCTCGAGGCCAAGGCTGCGCGCCTGGAGAAGAACGACGCACGCGCGCGAAAGGCGGATGCACGGTTGATCGCCGCCGAGCCAGCCGAGCGTTCCGCTGGATTGAAGGAGTACCTGCTCCACAAGAATGACATTGACGCCGCGCTGGCCGCGGCTCGCTCAACCAGGCAATGACGATGACGACGATTCACGTGGCGCACAGCCCCGACTCCGACGACGCGTTCATGTTCTATGCGCTCGCGGCGGGAAAGATCGACACCGAAGGCCTCACGTACGTGCACGAGTTGCAGGACATCGAAACGCTCAACCAGCGCGCTCTGCGAGGCGAGCTCGAGGTGACGGCGGTGTCGATTCACGCCTATGCGTACATCAGCGACCGGTACGCGCTGTTGCCGCATGGTGCCTCCATGGGTGACAGGTACGGACCGCGCCTGGTGGCGCGCGAGCCGTCCATTCGCTCCGATGTGAAGGGCAAGCGCATCGCCATTCCCGGTCCGCTCACGAGCGCCTACCT
>JAYVNZ010000054.1:0-37498 GCA_043758185.1 Gemmatimonadaceae bacterium
GGCGCCTGTCGCTCGCACCCGGCCAGCATGCCGGACAACTCCCTTCGCGCCGTGGCGTACCTTCTTGACTCACTCGGCCGTGAGGTAGGTCAGGTGCATCTCACGGAGACGCCGGGCACGCCGGGTGTCAGCTACAGCATCACCATCGAACGCGGCGCGACCACGGGCCAGCACGGCGTGCACTTTCATGGCGTGGGCGTGTGTAGCGCGACCGGGGCGTTCGCGAGCGCGGGCGGCCACTTCAACCCCACCGCCAAGCACCACGGGCTGTTCGCGCCGGACGGCCCGCATGCGGGCGATCTCGAGGCGCTCACGGTGGATTCCTTCGGCCGCTCCAGCTTCACCGCCATCACCTCGCGCATCACGCTCTCGCCCGGCCCCAACTCCCTGCTCGATGCCGACGGCAGCGCCGTCGTCCTGCACGCGCTCCCCGACGACCAGCGCACCGACCCGTCGGGCAGCAGTGGTGCGCGCATCGCCTGTGGAGTCGTCACGAAGCAGTAACAGGGAGCGGAAGCGCTGTCGTCCTGAGCGCAGCGAAGGACCTGCTCGTCACGAACGAAGCAGGTCCTTCGCTGTGCTCAGGACGACACACCGCAACATCACACCGTGCCGCCCGCCATCCGCTCGGCGCGCAGTGACTCCACGGCGCGCACCCGCGCACTCTCGTCGAACGCATTCTCGCTCCGCGAGATCACGAGGGTGGCGGCGCCGTTGCCGATGAGGTTCGTGATCGCGCGCGCCTCGCTCATGAACCGGTCCACGCCCAGCAGGATGGCCACCCCTTCCACGGGCACCACCTTCATGGCAGACAGCGTGCTGGCCAGCACGATGAACCCCGATCCCGTCACGCCAGCCGCGCCCTTCGACGTCAGCATCAGCACGCCCAGCACGCTGAGTTGCTGCAGGAGGCCCAGTTGCACGTGGAACGCCTGGGCGATGAACAGCGTGGCCATGGACAGGTAGATGGACGTCCCATCCAGGTTGAAGGAGTAGCCGGCGGGAATCACGAGCCCCACCACGGACCGCGCGCATCCGTAGCGCTCCATCTTGTCCAGCATTCGCGGCAGCGCAGCCTCGCTGGACGACGTGCCCAGCACGATCACGATCTCCTCGCGGATGAACTTGAGGTACTGCCACAGCGAGAAGCCGTACCGCCGCAGGATCAGGTTCAGCACCACGAAGATGAACAGTCCCATCGTGAGGTAGACGTCGAGCATCAGGCGGCCCAGGGGCAGCAGGCTGCGCACGCCGAACGTGCCCACGGTGTAGGCCATGGCGCCGAACGCGCCGATGGGCGCCACCTTCATCACCAGCGCAACGATGCGGAAGAACACGAGCGATAGGCGATCCAGCCACTCGGTGATCGGCCGGCCCATGTCCCCGACGAACGCCAGCGACACCCCGAACAGCACTGCGAAGAACACCACCTGCAGCACGTCGCCATTCGCGAAGGCGCCCACGACGCTCGAGGGCACGATGTGTGTGAGGAACTCCACGAACGTGAGCGACTTGCCCGCCTCGGCATACTTGGACACGTCGCCCTTTGCCAGCGCGCTCACGTCCAGCCCCGCACCCGGCTTGGTGATGTTCACCACGATCAGCCCGATGGCGAGCGCAAACGTGGTGACGACCTCGAAGTAGAGCAACGCCTTGCCCCCCACGCGACCCACCTTCTTCAGGTCGCTCATGTTGGCGATGCCGAGCACGATCGTGAGGAAGATCACCGGGGTGATGATCATCTTCACGAGATTGACGAAGGTGTCGCCCACCGGCTTCATCGCCTTGGCGGTGGCTGGCGAGATCAGTCCCAGCAGCACGCCGAGGCTGATGGCGACGAGGACCTGAAACGTCAGGTTGTGGTGGATCCGGCGCATTGCTGGGGGGAAGGGGTGGGCTGGCGGCTGCGGTGCCGGGAAACTGGCGTGTGTGCCGCTGCTTGAACAGCCTGTCAGAGCGCGTAGTCCTGTCCGACTGTCGAACTGTCCGACCGGCCATCTGCCGTGTGGTATGTTCCCTGCGCTACGGCTCCCTGCCCAAACCGGACCGACCGACCATGTGGACTGCCCTCAAGCGCCTGTTTCCTGAAAACCTGTTCTCGCGCAAGATCGACCCCAGCGCGGAACGGCGGCTGCGCCTGGCCCAGGCGCGCGCGGAAGAATCCATCATTCGCACCCACGTGGACAACGCACTCATGTTCGTCGACACCCTGGCGGAGGATCTCACCTTCGACAGGGCCATCGATTCGTATGTCCGCCTGATGTCCATTCCAGAGCCGCTCGCCAGCACGGTGGCAACGCGCACGCTCGTCGTACTCGGTCAGGACCTGGTGCCGTATCGCCGCCGCTCTCGCGAGGAAACCGCGGCGCCCGCCGACGAATCCCGCCCGCCACTTCGGCTCGGCGAGTCCTCCGAAGCCAAGCGTGGCACCAAGCGCGCGTAGCTGTCGTTGACGAACCGCGTTGTCCGTCGGGAACCCGAATCTGGCGAATCAACGCGAATTGCTCAGCACTGGTGAGTCGCGCGTCACGCCACCGACATCGTGACGTGAAGGGCGTGGTGCGACACCATTCAAAGTCGCAATGAACTATTCGCGTAGATCCGCCTGATTCGCGTAGATTCGCGTTCAACCCGCCAAACGCTCTTCACACTGCGAACGCCTTCCGCCTACTCGTCCGGCGATATGGCCCGCATGCTCACCTCGCCAGTATTGCGTAGCGTGCGACCGTAGCCCGTGCCACGCAGCTCCGCGGACACGTCATTCGCCCACTGCTGCACGTCGAGAAGGTCCAGCCACGAAATCACGAAGAGCAGGATGGCCAGGACAGCCGAGATCACGCACCACTGGCAGATCGCGTGAATCACGAACAGTTCGAGGTAGGTGAGCCAGAGCGAGAAGGCCACGCCTACTCCCGTGATGACCACCAGCAGCTGTGACACCCACGGCTTCTCCGCGAGCGCAGGCGCCAGGCCGGCCAGTGAAAGCACCAGCACGCCCACGTAGTAGGCCACTCCCCACGCACCCACGGGAAACCCCAGGAACGTGGCCCATTTCGACGTCTGCACCGTCTCGCACGAGCCCACCGCGCACACCAGTGTGCCGATGTACCCCAGCTTGTACAGCGTGAGGTAGAGCGCCACGAACACGCCGGCCAGCGCCAACAGCGCCGCCAGCATCCGCTTGTTCACCGGCCCTTGCTGGCTGGCGTGAGCGGGGCGGCTTTCTTTACGTCGGACGGCGAGGCGGCGGAATCAGCGACCGCCGCGGGATGCGCCTTTGCAAGCTCCGCTTCCACCAGCTTGTTGAACTCGTCGAAGGGCAGCGCGCCGGGATGAATCTGTCCACCGATGGCAAAGGACGGCGTGGAGTTCACACCGCGACGCTCGCCTTCCTGCTGGTTTGCCTGGATCTGCGCGCGGTGCGTTTCCGCGTCCATGCACGCCCCGTACTTCGCCATGTCCAGGTGCAGTCCCTCCGCGAGGCCCTTGAGCACCTTCCTGGGATTGCTCGTGGCCTCCCCATTCCACTTGTCCTGCGTGGCAAAGATCTGGTCGTGCATTTCCCAGAACTTGCCCTGGTCGTTCGCACACGACGCAGCCAGCGATCCGTCCCACGTGTTCTTGTGCATCGACAGCGGGAAATCCATGAAGCGCACACGGATCTTTCCGGTGTTCACCAGCCGGGCTCGCACGTCCGGCTCGGTGACCGCGGCAAACTGGCCACAGCTGGGACACTCGAAGTCGGCGTACTCCACCACCTCCACCGGCGCCGACGGGTTGCCCATCACGTAGCCCTGCGCCTTCACCGGCGGCAGGCTGGGGTCGATGGCCGTGGCGGTGGCCTTGGGACGCGACGCCACCCAGCTCAACGCAGCGATGCCCACGACCGCCACAACCCCCAAAGTCACCCAGAACCCGCGGCCGGGCCCGCCACGCTTCGCGGATTTCACGATATTGGGTCGGCCTGATGTGCCCCGGCCCCTCGGTTCTTCCTTCTTTGACATTTGCTACCTCTGTACGGTGGGTTGCGCGAGGGCGAAAGCTAGGGCCGAGACACCGTGATGCAAAGGAACGCACGCCCGCCGAAGGAACCTGCGGCGCAAGGCGTGCATTGGGGAACAGGGCACTTGACCCGGCGCGCGCACGGTTGCTACCTGCACTCCCGCTCGGAACATCTGGCGAACTACCCCTGGCTCGTGGAGGAAGGACCATCGACGCTGATCTGTTGCGCATCCCGGTTGGCCCGGGCTCGATGCATGTCGAGCGCTACGGGCACGGGGGCGCCCCCGTCGTCATGCTGCACGGCTTTGGCACCTCGAGCTTCGTCTGGCGCCACATCGCGCCGGAAATCGCCCTCGCCAACCGGACGGCCTTCTCCATGGACCTCTTCGGCTATGGTGAGTCAGACCGCCCGTTCGACGCGGATTTCGGCATCGCGTCGCAGGCCGAGCTGGTGGATCGCGCCCTCACGGCACTGCGTCTCCCCAAGGCAACGGTCGTGGGGCTGGACCTCGGCGGAGCCGTGGCCATGCGCCTGGCCGCTACGCGCCCGGAGCGTGTCGAGCGCCTGTTCCTGGTCAACCCCATCGGGCTCGACGAAGTACCCGCGGGCGACATCACCACGCTCCAACGCAACACGGCGCGCTTTGCCTTCAGCGCCAGCAAGGGCATCCTCGGCGCGGCCCCTATCCTGGGCGAGGTGTTGCGCAGAAGCGTTGCTGACCCCGAGAACATGCCGGACAAGCTCGTTGCGCGATACCTGGCGCCCTACGTAGGCGAGGAAGGGCTGAATCACCTGCTGCTGCTCGCTCGCTCCGTGGACGACGAGGACATGGAAGACGTGGAGCTCGGCTCCATTCCGCAGCCCGTCCAGATCGTCTGGGGTGATCAGGACCCGTGGGCTACCCCAAAGCTTGCGGACCGGCTGTCCGAAAGCATACCCGGCAGTCGCCTGGTGCACCTTCCCGGGGTAGGGCGGCTGGTGCCGGAAGAGGCGCCCGAAACACTCCTGAATCTGCTGCTCGAGTTCGTCGGGGCGGGTGCGCTCCAGAGCTGAAGCTTCTCGTGCGCTGCACTGTGAGAACGCCCCTCATTCCATTATATTCCGGTTCTACACGACATACACTTCAATCCGAATTCATGGCCAAGCCGCAGAGAAATACAGGGGCACGTCGATATGCAGGACCCGTGGAGCCCTCGCCATTCGAGCAGGCACGCGACGAGCTGTTTCAGCACATCATGCGGTGTGGCGTCGTTGGTGCAGACGCCGAGCACGTTGAAGAGTGGTTCGCCGAGACGATCAAGTACATGACCGAGCGGTTCCCCGAGTTGGGCGAGCAGCAGATCACGGAACTCAAGACGCTCGGACTTCGCTTCGCACAGCCGCCTAAGGCGCGTGCAGAGACGGACGCCGCCTCAGCCGCCTGACGCTGTTCCTGTTTCGACAAGCAAACGACACGCCTCCTGCATCGGGAGGCGTTTCCGTTTTCAGGAATCAATCACGCCGACCGGTCTACCGGGCCTGGGGCGGCACCCAGCGCACGCCCGCTCCAACGCGAACGCCGCCACCCACACCCACCTGAAGTGAGGGAGCCAGACCATTCCGCCCGCGCGGGCCTTCCAGGTCCACGAGGGCGACCAGGTAGGGGTGCACGTAGTCGCCCGACCGCACGCGCAGGCTCACCCCCGCACCCACGGACAGTCCCCACGACGACTGCCGGAACGGATCGAGCAGGAAGCGACCAACCACGTCCAACCGGCCGCTCCCGTCGCGGGACCCGCCCGCGATGTCGGTGCCCGCTGCGCCAATCACTCCGATCCTCGCGTACGTGCCTGCGGGAACCTGCACGCCGCCTCCCACCTCCAGCGACGTCCCCCTGGCCGCCACGATCGCGTCCACGCGCACCTCCGGCGTGAGTCGCTCTCCGCCGCCTTGCGCAGATGCCGGTGCCGAAATCGCAAGCGCCATCACAAGCGCCGTTATCGACGTCGGCAGCACCCGCACGCTCACGCTGCCCGCGCGCGCCAGAGCGCCAGCGTGTAATCGGCGATCGCGAGCACGGACACCACGGCAACAATGCCAAGCAGGATGGGAACCGCGCGCGGCAGCGTGAGGACAGCGGCGAGCGTGAAGAGCTGGAGGACAGTCACGAGCTTGCCGGCAATGCGCGCCTTGAACTCCACCCTGCGCAGCCACGGAATGAGCCGCGCCACTACGAAGCCCACTGCGGTGGCCAGGTCGCGCAACAGCAGGATGAAGTACGCGGGCGTGGACAGCAGTCCGCCGAACAGGAAGGTGCCCACCACCGTGAGGACGAACACCCGGTCCGCGACGGGGTCCAGCAGCGCGCCCCAGCGTGACGTGGCGTGCACGCGGCGCGCGAGCCACCCATCCAGGAAATCCGTTGCCGCGGCCGCACCAATGATTCCCACGCGAGCCGGGCTCGCGCCGAACACCACGAAGCCGCCAGCCAGCACGATGCGGGAGCAGGACAGCAGGTTGGGAAGGCGCACCAGGGCGCTGCGGGAAGTCACGCTCCAATGATAACCCGCTGGCATTTCACCGGACCACCAGGCCGTGCGTCTTGCCGCGCCACACGCCCGGCCGTAACCTTTGAAACTGCGGTTCCGCCTTTTCGCTCCCCGGTATGCCAGACACGATCGCACTGCTCAGGAACGTCGCCATCTTCAAGGATCTCGACGAATCAGAACTCGCCGAGATTGCGGAGGTGTGCCGCGAGGAGAGCTTCGTGAGCGGAGAGTACATCTTCAGGGAAGGAGAGCACGGCAACCGGCTCTACCTCATCTGCGACGGCGAGGTCCGCATCAGCCGCGACGTGCCCGGCAGCGGCGAGGAAGCGCTCGCCATCCTGAAGCCCGGCGCTCTCTTCGGCGAAATGGCGGTGTTCGACCGCAGCGAGCGGTCCACACACGCCATTTCCAACGGAGGCACCTCTGTCCTCACCATCACGCGGCCCGACTTCGAGATGGCGCTCGACTTCAATCGCGAACTGGCGTACAAGGTCCTGTGGGCCGTGACGCGCGTGTTGTCGGGGCGCCTGCGCAGCACGAACGATTCGCTGCGATCGTTTCTCGCGATGTCGATGTTCTGATCCAGTATCCGGTGAATGGCGGGATAAAAGTGCGTTGGGCGATCTCAACGCGAATCCACTCGAATCTGGCGGATCAACGCGAATCGCTCCGCGCGCACACGGAGCGCCGCGCGGCAGAAACCGGCTTGATGCGACGTCGCAAGATTCCTTTCGCAGCCAATGCCGCTCGACGCGGCCCCCGCTACCCGTTCCCGCACTGAACGATTCGCGTTGATCCGCGTAGATTCGCCAGATTCGCGTTTCCCCGACAAACGTTTCAAATGACGCTTCGCCCAACGCTGTTCGCCGGACTCGCCGCCGCCCTCATGGCCGCCGCGTGTACCACCTCCAGCACCACGCACGTGGATATCGTGCCATCCACAAGTGGCCTCGCCATCATTCCGGCGGGCTCCGGATGGCTTGGCGATCCGCGCATCGGACTTCTGCGTGACGCGTCGATCATGGCCGCGCTTGACGACGTGAGCCCCGCGCGCATCCGCGCCACCGACTCGGCGCTCGTGTCGTTCGGCACACGCAACACCTTTTCCGACACTGTATCCGGCACGCGAGGCATTGGTGCGGCACGTCGCTGGCTGCATGCGCAGCTCGAGCAGACCAGCCGAGACTGTGGGGGATGCCTTCGAGTGGAATACGATGCGGCCGTCATCAAGGTGGCGCGCCACCCACTGGGTGCCTCGGCCAACGTGGTGAATGTGCTGGCCATCCTGCCGGGCCGCGACACCAATCGCGTGGTGGTGATCGGCGGACACTACGATTCCTGCGTCTGCAGCGTGCTGCCCAATGGTGGCGTCGATTCCACCAGCATCGCACCCGGCGCGGACGACGACGGCTCGGGCACGTCCGCCGTGGTCGAGCTGGCGCGTGTTATCTCGAAGCGGTATCCGAAGGGACTCGCCGCCACGGTGATCTTTGCACTGCACTCCTCGGAGGAACAGGGCCTGCTGGGTGCGGCGCACCTCGCGCAGCGATTGAAGGCAGAGGGCAAGCAGGTGGTGGCGGGCATGACGGACGACATCGTGGGCAACGTCGTCGCGGAAGATGGTGCCGTGGACTCCACGAGCGTACGCATCTTCGCGCAGGATCCGGACACGTCCGCGAGTCGCGAGCTCGGCCGCTACGTGTGGGGGCTTGGCGTCATGTACATGCCGGCGTTCGAGGTCATCCCGGTGTTCCGCCTGGACCGGATTGGGCGCGGCGGCGACCACACGCCGTACATCCTGGCGGGGTGGCCCGGACTTCGCTTTACGGAACGGCTGGAGAACTACAAGCGCCAGCACCTGCCCACCGACGACCTGTCCCACGTGAATTTCGGCTACGTAGCCCAGGTGGCGCGCCTCAACGCGGCCACCGTCGTGTCCCTGGCGTCCGCACCGGCGGCACCCGATACCGTCATTGCGCGTCGTGAGAACGCCGCGTCAGGCGGTCAGGCGTGGTCGCTGCGGTGGAGCCCAGTTCCGGGTGCCGTGCGCTACGAGATTCTCGTGCGACGCACGACATCGCCGTCGTGGGAGCGCGTGGTGGCGGCAGGGCCGAGACTCACCCAGCAACTCGATTTTCAGCTCGATGATGGGTGGGCGGCAGTGCGGGCCGTGGGTGCGGACGGCCATCGATCGCTGGCCCGTACAGCAGGCAGCGCCGCGCGGCCGGCGGCCCCATCTGCCGTGCGGCCCTAGCGCGTGACCGCCGCGCCGCAACTCGTCCACGTCAGTGCCGACCTTACGGGGATCGGCACCGGCCCCCTGCGCGATGCGGCGCTCCTCAGCGGACTGCTCATTGCAGCAGCAGGGGCAGCCGGTCTCATCGCGACCGGTGCCCCAATCGTCCGCACCGCTCTATCCGGTGGAGTCTCCGCCGTCCTGCTTCTCGAGCCCTGTCACGTGAGCATTCATTCCCTGCCCGAGCGCGGCCTGGTCCTCGTCGACGTGCTGGCCCCTGATGCGACGGGCGCCGACAAAGCGCTCGACGTATTCGTCCGCCGGTTGAATCCCGGTGCCGTCGTCAGTGAGACACGGATGCGCGCCTGACATGCGATCCCTCCTGCCACCGCTCGAGCTGCTGCTCGTCGCCATCATCGTCGCGTGGAACATCCTCCTCAGTGCGCGTATCGCGCAGGTGCGGCGGCTTCCACGGGCATTCGTCTTCCTCACTGCGCTGGCCGGCTTCCTCCTGCTTCCCGCGCTCGCCATCCACCTCGCCTCGGCCAACGCACTCACTGCACGATCCGTGAGTGCCGTGGCGTGGATGTGGCCGCTGACGCTCGTGGTGTTCGCACTGCAGGCGCTGTACGCGGCCACACGCCGGCTCGTGAATCCGTTCCTTGGATTCTTCATGTCGCTGTATGACCTGCTCATTGCCGTGGACGTGGTGCTGCGCTTCATGGCCGCGCAGGGACGGCCGCTGCCTGGTATTGGGCTGACGTACCTCGCGGTCACCAGCGGGGCCTTCGCATGGGCCATGCAGTCGCCCACCAGCATTGCGTCGCCGTTCTTCCTGTTCGTGCCTATGGCGGCTCCTGCCTTTCCCGCGCTACGGGCGTGGTCGGCGAGCTTCCGGGTCTTCCTGGCGACGGTGGCCCTGGCGTGGATCGTCGTCATCATGTCGCAGATTCCGCCAGGCTATGAAGCCCAGCGGTCGTATGCCCTGCATGACCCCGCCAGCGAGAAGTTGCAGGAGCGGCCAGCGAATGACCTTGATATCGGGATCAAGCTGTTCCCCGATCTCAAGGCGGGACCTCCACCGGCCGCCATCAGGACGGACCTTGCCCTGGTGGATACACTCGGTGTTGCCGTTGTGTCTGTGACGATCGTGCCCGAACAGGCCACCAAGGCGGGGCTCGATTCGCTGGCGCACACGCTGGAAAACCTCCGCGGCGACAGCACGCAGCTCATCGTGACGCTCGGCTACCGGTCGGGCCTCAATCCGCTGCCAGGTCGCACCTTCAACGAAGCGCAGCGCGTCGCAGCGGTGGAGCCCATCGTGCGCATTCTCCGGCCCGATATCCTCGTGCCCGCGCTCGATCCGTACGATGCAGGCACGCGCGCAGCGGGCGAGCGGCCGCCGCAATTCTGGGAAAATTATCTCACCCGCGCGAGCGCGGAAGCAAAGCGGATTCGCCCGCGCACGAGAATTGGCGTGGCCGCATCCGCGTTCGACACCCGCGACAGCACGCTCTACGCGTGGGCTGCCGCCGCCGGTTCCCCCATCGACGTGGTGGGATTCTCCTTCTGGCCGTCGCCCACGGGCCTCCGGACGCAGGATGCGGAGCGCGGCGCGGCAGACCGGTGGATGCGCGAGTCACGATCAGCAAAAGATCACTGGGTCTTCGCAACGGGCGGTTTTCCCGTTGCACACGGCGAGGTGAGCCAGGAGAACGCCATCTGGTCCGCACTCGCATGGGCCACGAGCCGACCAGCGATCAAGGGATTCATCGTCGCGGAGGCCGGCGACTATGGATCGGTGACGGGCATCCGGTCGCCTGATGGCCACCTGCGACGAGTGGCGTTTGCCATCAAGCGCGCCCTGCGCGGCCTGCAGGAATCCGCGGCACCGGATTCCACCCCCGCCGCGCTCAAGAAGAGCCAGCAGCGAGTGGGCGGCTGAGGGAGCGGGCCGCGCCTAGACGGCGCGGCCCGTTCCGCGAATCACCCCTTCCACCCGCTGGTTCTCGTCGAAGTACTCGCGGGCCAGGGCCATCATCTGGCCGGCCGTCACGCCCCGCACGCGTGCATCGTACTCGGCCAGCTCGCGCAACCCGCCGAACATATAGGCATCCACCATGTCGCCGAGCACCGCTCCGCCGCTCTGCTGCCGTATGGCGTGGATGCCGATCGCGTACGTTTTCGCCTGCTCCAGCTCGCGGTCGGTCACGGGCGCCTCGCGCAGCTTGGCAAACTCGCCCAACAAGCCGCGCCGCGCCTGCTCCTCCTTTTCCGGTGACGTCGCGATGTACGACACGAACGCACCAGCGAGCATGCGCTCGCTCGCGAACGCCTGCACCGTGTAGCCAAGCGACTGCTTGTCGCGCAGCTCGTCGAAGAACCGGCCCCCAAGTCCACTGGCCACGCCCGCAATCATGTCCGCCGCGAACCGTGCGTCGTTCCTGCGATCGGGCCCGCGAAACAACATGGCGAGCGCCGTCTGTGCCTTGTCGCGTTGCTCGATGCGCTGCACGACACCGTTCGGCCACGCGGGGGCGGCCAGGGGCAGTGGTTCGCCGCCGTGCAGCTCGCCGAAGCGCGCCGCCATCATGGCGGCCAGCTCGTCGTGATCCGCATCGCCCACCACGGCGATCATGGCTGGTCCGTTCAGGAACCGTGCGGCATGCCATGCGCGGACGCGTTCCGCGGTGATGCGCGGCAACGACGTTTCGTCGCCGCTCACTGGATTGCCGTACGGATGTCCCGCGTATGCGGCCGCCGTGGCAAGGCGCATCGGGTAGCGGTACATGTCGTCGCGGAGCGCCGTCAGGTCGGAGAGGGCAATGGTGCGCTCCGTATCCAGCGCCTCCTCCGGCACGGTGGGGTGCTGCGCCACATCCGCCAGCAACGCAACGGCCTCCTCTGCGTATCGCGCGGGCACACTGATGGACCAGCCGAAGCTCTCCCCAGCCGCGCCGGCACCCACGCTTCCCCCCAGTAATTCCCCTTCTTCCGCAATCTGTTCCGCGGAGCGCAGGTGCGTGCCCTTGAGCGCCGTGCGCACGAGCATCGACGTCAACCCGGCCTCGCCCGATTCATCTCGAGCGCCGCCGATGGCAAACACACCGGCATGGATCAGCGCACCGGCCTTGCGACGCACGAGCAGCGGCGTGCCACTCTCCGTGCGGTAGACGCGCACACCCGCCTCGTCACGCTCGATGCGCAGCCGAGTGTGCACCGCGGGCGCCGCCACGCTGGGCAGCGCAGGCTCGAGGACCTCGGCCGCTGGCGCGGAGTCGAGCAGCGTGCGCATCGCGCCCGCATCCTGCGCCACAACGGGCGTGCCGTTGGGCCGATAGACCACGATGCTCGCGCGGTCCGGATCGAGATACCGTCGCGCAAGCGTGCCCAGTTCTTCCGCCGTCACGGCGAGCGCGCGCGCCAGGTATGTCTCGGCACTGCGCCAGTCGCCCAGTGCTTCCCACTCGGCAAGGTAGGTAGCCTGGCCTTCCATGTCCTCGAGGCGCCGCACCCAGCGCGATTCATAGAGCCGCTTCGCGCGCACGAGTTCCGCTTCGCTCACGCCATGATCGCGGACCGCACGCAGCTGCGCCCACATCGCCTGCGCCGCCTCGGCCGCCCGCTCCGGCGGCGCCTCGGCACCTACAACGAACACGCCGAGTGTGGTGGGCGTGTAGTCGTACGCGGATACCGATGTCGCGAGCTTCCGTTCGCGAACGGACCGATACAGCCGCGATGCGCGCCCGCCCCCCAGCACCATCGCCAGGATGTCCAGCGCCGGCGTGTCAACGTGCAGCGTGCCCGGTGTTCGCCATCCCATCTCGACTTGCGTCTGGCCGATGTCGCCGCTCCACTCGCGGTAGCGAAACTCGGGATCTCCCGTTTCTTGCGGACCAGGTGAGCGTTCCGGCGTGCCGCCCGGGAGCGCGCCATATCGAGCAGTCACCTCGCGCATCACGACGTCCGGGTCCACATCCCCCACAATGCTGAGTACCGTGGTACCGGGCCTGTAGAAATTCCGGTAGAACCGCAGCATGGCATCCTGGTTCAATGCCCGCAGGCCTGGCTCGCGGCCAATGCGCCAGCGGCGGATGCGATGACGGTCATGCAACAACTCGAACAACGTTTCGGTGGAAACGGCTCCCGGGTTGTCCGACTTGCGCTTGGCCTCCTGGATGATGACCTCGAGCTCGCGCGCCAATTCATCCGGCTCGATGATGGAGTTGGCGTACGCGTCGAACTGCACATCCAGGCCGGTGGTGAATCCGGCGGACGGCAGCACGGTATAGTAGACGGTGTGGTCGTAGATGGTGGCTGCGTTCAGGTATCCACCCACCGCCTTCGTCGCCCGCGCGATCTCTCCCACGCCCAGCGTTGGCGTGCCCTTGAAGAACATGTGCTCGAGGACGTGGGCAATGCCCACCACGTCATCGGTCTCGTCGAAATACCCGGCACGCACGTAGGTGACGATCGCGACAACGGGAGCAGACGCATCGCGCCGGACAAGTACCGTGAGGCCGTTCGGCAGCACGGTGCGGACAACGGTTGCCGGGTCGAGCGCGATGGTGAGATCGGAATCAGTCATGTCTGTATCGTCGTTGGGCATGTTGGGGCATCCGTTTCGCGGTCGCACCACGGTCGCACGGTCGTGGTGCTGCGATTGATTACACGATGGCCAGCCGGCGGTACCGGAGCACGACAAGGCCCACCAGGTAGCACGCAACGCCGTATCCCGCAAACCATTCCACCAGCGGCCATGGCACCGGGTCTCCCTTGGCCAGTGCAAGGTAGACGTCCGACGTGCGATGCAGCGGCGGCAGCAGGTAGAGCAACGCCGCCAACGGCCGCTTCGAGTCCTTGAAGCGGTCCCAGAGAAAGCTCGCCGCCACAGTCACCGTCACCAGGGAGAGCCAGTCCCACCGCGCCGCGGCCGAGAGCGCGAACGTGATGCCGGCGTACGCCAGGAACATCAGCGCCAGCACGGCAACGAGAGGCACGCTCAGTACGGGCCAGACGAAAAAACCGTAAAGCAGCGCAAGCACGGTCATGATGCTCAGGTAGCCAACCCAGTGGATCAGGAAGGCCTGGCCGTAATAGCGCCACGGCGCGACGGGCTTGGTGAACAGGAAGCGATAGTGTCCCTGCTTTCGGTCGTTGGCCACGATGCCGTTCATGGCGAGCAGGGCGCCCAGAAAAATCACCGCGCCAAGGAAGTTGATCAGGAACAGGGTGTTGAAGTCCTTCATGAGCACTGCCGTGGCGGCCTGCGCGCCTCCCCACTTGACCACGAGGCGCGGTGGCAGCGACGCGATGTTGCGATGCAACGCCGGCAGCATGGGTGCCGCGGTGAGGTACCCCAGCAGCCCGGCAATGATGAAGAGGGGCAGCCCACGCTCCACGAAGAAATCGCGGAGCTGCCAGAAACCGTACAGCGCAATGTTGGCGCGCTGCCGGCGCGGGGCCGGGCGCGACGTCATTGCGTCCGGACTGTTGGGCACGTCGCTCATCGGTCGGTACTCCGTCGGCCGCCAACGGCCTCCCGGAACTGCTGCTCCAGGGCGGAGTGCACGGGATACAGGGCACTCACCTGGGCACCGCCCTGGATGAGTGCTGCCACGCCGGCGTTGATATCGTCCAGCCCCACGCCCGTCATCTCGAACTCTCCGCCGCCCAGGCTTCGCGCGCCGGGAAGGCATGATGCAACGCGATCATCACCACGCGTGACCACCAGCCTGTATGCGGCACCCTCCGTGACCTGGTGCTGCATGGCGCGCACGTCCACGATGCGCTGCAGGTGCCCGTGATCGATGATGCCGACACGATCGGCCAGGCGCGCGAGCTCGTCGAGGTTGTGTGACGCAATGAGGATGGTGCGGTCTGCACGACGCAACCCGTCGACCACGTCGCGAAACCGCTGCGTCCACACGGGATCCAGCCCATGCGTGGGTTCGTCGAGCACCACGAGGCTCGCATCCGACAGCAGCGCCTGCGCCAGGCCGAGCCGCTGGAGATTGCCCTTGGACAGCTGGCGAACGCGCTTCCCTCGGTGCTCCTCGAGACCAAGCTGCGCAATCGCCGCCTCAACGCGCGACGTGAGCAGTTGGCGAGGAACTCCGGACAGGATGGCATACCGCTCCAGCGCGACGCCCACCCGCCACGCCGAGGGAATGTTGATCAGCTCGGAGAGGTATCCAACGCCATGACTCTCCACGTACTGTCGCGGATCGGCGCCCGCCACGCGCACGATTCCCGACGTGGGCGCCAGGAAACCGAGCAGCAATGCGATGAGGGTGCTCTTGCCCGCGCCATTCGGCCCCGCAAGCCCGAACACCTCACCCTGGTGTATCTCGAGTGAAAAATTCTCGAGCGCACGTGTCTCCTGCCCCTTCCAACCGCGGTAGCACTTGCTCACGTCGTCGAACGTGATCATGTGACCGCGCGCGGCGTGTCGGGCGGGCGGTTCAGCCCCATGCACATCGCGCGACTGCTACGGACGGGGGGCGCCCGTCACGGCACTCGTTGCTGCAACGGGAGCGCTCCAGCCGTCGGCGTACAGGCGGACCAGGCGCCGGGTCCCGCCCTGCCGATCCACCGCTGGCCTTCGTCGATGCGGCCAAGCCGCATGAGCGAACAGCCAAGGAACCCCTGCGACAACTTGTCGTTTGGATCGGCCGTGAGTGCACGCAGGTAAAACTTGCGCGCGTCGTCGAACTGCTGCGCAGCGAACAGCGTGCTGCCCAGCTCACGCAGCGCCGTCGCATTCGTGGGAGCGAGCCGAACGCCGCTCACCGCTTCCGTATTGGCATTGCCAAGGTTGCCTGCTTCGCGCTCCATGCGCGCCAGGTACACGTGCGGCATGGGATCCGTAGGCGCATCCGCGATGGCCTTCCGAAACGCCGCCTGGGCCGCCTCGCGACGTCCTTCCTTGTACGCCTGTACACCCTGGTCGAATGCGGCGCTGCTGGTCGAGCCGCCTCCCAGCATCATGAACGCAATGCCGCCCACTACAAGCAACGCCACCACGCCAAGCACCGGAATCAGCCAGCCCGGCCGAGTGCGCGCGGTGCGCACCGTGCTCACCGGCTCGGATGCCGCCGTCACCGCAATGGGCACTGCGGTTGGCACACCGGCCGCCGACGCGGGGCGCACCACGGCAGACTCGCCCATGAGCCCCGACTCCAGCTTCAGGAACGCATCGCGTGTGGCATTCACGTCGGCGTCCGTGGGGGCGTAGTCCGTGCGCCCCGCGCGCTCGCGTGCCGCATGGAACTCCGCCAGCGAGTTCGCCTGATCCAGCGACAGGAAGTTGCGCTGGCGCAATTCGCGGATCAGCGCCTGTCCGGCCAGCGACGTCCCACCAACGAGGGACCGAAGTCCGGTCTCCACGGCCGTCCATGCGTCGATGATGTCGGCGGCAAGATCTTCCTTGTCGCGCGACATGCTGAGGCGCGCCACGATCGGGCGCGCC
The DNA here is from genome assembly GCA_043758185.1 of Gemmatimonadaceae bacterium. Classification (GTDB taxonomy): domain Bacteria; phylum Gemmatimonadota; class Gemmatimonadetes; order Gemmatimonadales; family Gemmatimonadaceae; genus AG11. The sequence continues at coordinate 16,239 of JAYVNZ010000054.1, forward strand.
GAGTGCACCGCGTCGAGCGCGGCGCGCTGGGAACCGGCCGTCATTGAACGATACGCAGGAGCCCGGCGTCCGCGCTGGCGCGGACGAACAGCTCGACATCGTGGCTCGGCACCCGCACCCCGGTGTCCCGGAAAGTGCGCCTGGCCATGCGAGACATGAATACTTCAAGGGAGACCTCGCGTCCCCCTTCGGAATCAACGTGTTTCAACGAACGCACGATATCCTCCCACGAACCAGTGAGCTGCCGTCCATCACGCGTGAGGACCTCGTGCGCCGGTCCATCCTGGACCTCCGGCGCGGCGGGCTCCTCCGCCTTCGTGCCGGCAAGGGAGGAAAGAAGCGTGCCGAACAGCTCGAGCTGACCCCGGGCCACCTCCACATCCCCGCCATCACCGGCAGCGCTGCTGTCAATCTCGATGAACAGTTCGTCCAGGTCGTCCAGCTCACCACCCAGTTCTGCCAGCCGGTCTTCCCATGGCTTCAGGTCGGGGTGGTGCTCATCCAGCTTGTACGCCGCACGCTTGAGCTCGATCAATCGCCAGATACCCAGTTCGTCCCAGTGATCTTCAGTGGTGGTGCGTTCGAAGTGGTACAGTGCAGCATCGTAGTCGCCACGATCGTAGACGATGTTGGCGAGGTAGATCCGGGCTTCGGCATGTTCGTTGTCCGCCTGAAGCGAACGGCGGAGCGACGCGATGGCCGCATCGTCGTCTCCAAGGCGGTGCTGCGAGTAGCCCACGCAGGCAATGGCCTCCGCGCTGTCTGGTGCCTGCTGCGCCGCCACCTCGAAGAACTCGAGCGACGCACTGAACAACTCGCGCCGGTCCCGGGCCGATGCCTCCCGAAAGAGCGCACGCCCACTCTGGAGCATGAGGTCGAGGTCGTCGGCGTACCCGAGCTCGAGCGTCCGGCGAAAACACCGGAGACCCGCATCCTCGAGCCCGAACTTGAGCAGCGTCTCACCCAGGCCCGCGAGCGCATCCTCGTGGTCCGGCTCCAGGACGAGCGCCTCCTCGAAGCTGCGGCGCGCCCACGCATACTCCTCACGCGCGAGCCGAGCGTACCCGACACCAATGTGCAGTTCCACCGAGTTCGGATAGAGGGCAAGGCCCTCGCGAAGCACGGTCAACGCATCGTCGTACTGGCCTTCGTTGTAGAGCTCGTGCGCGCGCTCATCGTATTCTTCGGAACTCAGGAACGGAGTGGCCATGGGTACGAAAGCCTCCTGCTCGTGAGGGACACCCTATTGTACCATTCGGTGCGTGGGAAGTTCAACAGTCTTTCGGCAGAAACTTTCATCTCGTATGCGGACGAATCGGACAACGTGTGCGGTGATCTCACAATAGATGAAGCGCATTACGCGCCCCTAGCGTTCCAGCGCAACGGCAACCTGCCCCGCGAGGTACGCATTCTCCTCCAGTAACCCGAGGTTGGCCAATAACGATCGCCCTTCCGTGGCACGCAGTACGGCGCCAAGCAGGAATGGCGTGGTGGCGGCCCCCGCTATGCCCGCGCGCCTGGCTTCCTCGATCGCCTGTATCACCGCGGCGTCCACTTCGTCCTGCGGCAGGGCCACGCTCGCGGGGAGTGGCTGGACAACCAGCGTGGCCTGGGTGCGGCCCAGCGACACCGACGCACGATGGATGGCCGCAACCTCCGCAGGGGAATCGGCGCGCGCGCTGAGCTTGAGCCCCGTGGTCCTGGTGAAGAAGCCCGGGAGTTCATCGGTCCGGTAGCCAACGACAGCCACGCCCAGCGTCTCCAGCCGCTCCAGCGTGGCGGGCAGGTCGAGGATCGATTTTGCGCCCGCGCAGACCACCACCATGGGCGTACGCGCGAGTTCCACCAGGTCCGCCGATTCGTCGAACGGCGCGCCGCGATGGACACCGCCAATGCCGCCAGTACTGAACACGCGCACGCCCGCCGCGTGCGCAATGCACAACGACGCCGCCACCGTGGTGGCACCGTCGGCTCCCTGCGCCATCGCGATGCCCAGGTCACGCGACGACACCTTCCGCACGCCATCGCGGGCAAGGAAGCGCTCGAGCTCAGCGGGCAGGAGGCCCAGCGCCGCCTGTCCCTGCACGACCGCCGTGATTGCGGCTATCGCCCCGCCGCGCTCCACGGCGCTCCGCATGCCTTCTGCGGCAGCGCGGTTGGACGGAACGGGCAATCCCTGCGCGAGGACCGAACTTTCGAGCGCCACCACCGGCTCACCAGCTGCGATCGCGGTGGCGACGGCCGGCAGCACGCGAACGACATTCCTGTCGCTGCGCGTCGCCGACAGGTCTCGGCCGGTCAGGGTGCCGTCCGGGGCGCGGGTCGTCGCGGCCAGGCACGCACGATGGCCTCGCCCATGTGCGCCATCATCACGTGCGCCTCGTTGTCGATCATGTACCGCTGGTCCTTGTTCTCCTTGGTCAGGACGCAGTAGGCTACCCGCGACTGCAACGGAAACAGCCCACACTCCGTGCGAACCTGGTCGGTGTCGCCGGTCTTGTGCGGCACGTTCAGCCCGTCCACGTAGCGCTGCAGTTTTCCTCCATCCTCGTTGTGGGCCAGGATGTCCAGCATCGCGCTGTCCGCACGCGGGCTCACGGCCTTTCCATCCGACAGCAACGCGAAGAGGCGCGCCATCTCGTTTGGCGTGGTGACGCCCAGCCCGTACTTCACCGAGCTGTCCATCGCAACACTCGCGCTGCGCAGGAAGCTCTTTGAATGCACCTTCGAGTGCATGAGGCCCAACGCCTCCATCTTGTCCCACACCCGGCGGATGATGATGCGGTCGAGCAGCAGGTTCGTGGCCGTGTTGTCGCTGATGGTCGTCATCAGCCACGCGGCATCGTGCACCGTGATCGTGGCGTTGTCGTGCATGAACTGCAGCGTGCCCGCTCCCCCCACCTTGTCGATGCGAAGCACCGTGAGCGGATCATCGAGGCCGAGGGTGCCCTTTTCCACCAGGTCGTAGACGGTGACGAGCACCGGTACCTTGATGAGGCTGGCCGTGGGAAACGTTTCGTCGCCGCGACGCTCCAGCCGCTCGCCCGTATCGAGGTTCTGGACGGTGTAGCCCACGACACCCCGGTGCGCCGCGCTCATCGAATCAAGTGTCCGGTGGAGCAGCGCTGTGTCCGCACGCTGGAAGGTCCCGGAGGCCGCTGCCATCCGTGTCGCCTGCGCGCTCGTCACGCGGGACGCGCACACCACCAGCACCGAAAGCGCCCAGGCGCTTGGCCACTTCATCGCGATTCGTGCGGCTCGGCGTCGGGCAGGTCTTCCGCGCGCACAGATTCCAGGAGGTCCCGGTCGCGCGACGTGGGGTCATAGAGCGCAACCACGCGAATCACCTCGCCCGCGTATGCGTCGAACGTCTTCACCTTGCCCTGCGACACACGGATCTCGTGCCCGTCCTCGAAGCGCAGGAGCACGGCCGGATGGTCCACGTTGACGTACGCCTTGCGGAGCTTTGTTGCCGCTGGTGGCATGCTGTGGTCGGGTGAAAGGGTGTCGTCCTGAGCGCAGCGAAGGACCTGATTCTCACGGGGTCAGAAGCAGGTCCTTCGCATCGCTCAGGACGACAACGCGCAGGGCTCTCGCTTTCGTTTCACCCTGCGTGCACTTCGGTTCACCACGGGAAGATCACGTCACCACCGGCCTGTCCCCAGTGTAACGCCGCCACTCCTCCTTCGCGAGGATCTCGTCGATGGCACCCACAGCGTCCTCGAGCTCGTCGTCACTCGTATAGAAGTGCGGCGCCACGCGAATCCCGGCGCCTGGCCGGAAATCCACGATCACGTCGCGCGCCAGCAATGCTTGCGCCACCTCGCGCGCGTGCGGCACGTCGAACGCCACAGTGCCTCCGCGACGATGGTCGGCGCGCGGCGCCGTGACGGAAAATCCCCTCGCATCGGCGAGTTCGATCAGCCGAGTGGTCTGGCGCACACTCTTCGCGCGGATCGCGTCCATTCCCGCCTCACGCAGCAGTCGTGGTCCCGCGGTGGCCGCGAACAGGGCGGGAATGGACGGCGTGCCCGTGAGCCAACGCCACGATCCATGCGCGTACGTCATGCCGGACTCGAACGCGAACGGATGCTCGTGCGCCTGCCATCCGGTGAGCGCCGGCGCGATGGACTCGCTCAACTCCGGACGCACCCACAGGAAACAGCCTCCGGGCCCGCCGCAGAGCCACTTGAGCACGCCGCCGGTGAGGAAATCCGCGCCAATTGCGCGCACATCCACGGGAACGATTCCCACCGAGTGGTACGCGTCGAGCGACACCAGCGCGCCCATGCGATGCGCGTACGCACAGATGCGCGCGGCATCGAGCACGTACGCCGAGCGAAACAGCACGTGCGAGATAGCCACCAGGCGTGTGCGCTCGTCGATTGCGGCCAGCAGGCGCTCCTCGTCGATACCGATGCCATCGTCGCTCGGCACCACAACGATGCGCGCGCCGAGTCGCGTCGCGAGCTCGTCGTACACGTACCGCACCGAGGGAAAATCCAGCTCGGTCATCACGATGGTGTCGCGCCCGCCCGCCCGATAGTCGAGCGCGGAGAACACCTGTGCCTGCGCAATGGAGACGTTGGACACCATCGCCACTTCGCCCGCACCGGCGCCAATCAACGGGGCAATCTCGTCGCCCACGGATACAGGCATCTCCCACCAGCCCTGCGCCCACGCGCGCACCCCGCGCGTGGCCCACTGCTCCGCATACGTCGCAAGCTGCCCAGGGACAGCGCGCGGCATGGCACCGAGCGAGTTGGATACCAGGTAGTTGGTGGTGGCCAGGATGGGGAATTCCTGGCGAAGGGCGAGCAGCGAATCGGTCATGGGATGGCGGCGCGCGCGCGGCGCGACGAAAGGGTGAGCACGTAGACGCCGCTGGCGCAGAGCACGATGACGATCGCGGCAATCCATTCATTGCGCTGCACACTGGACAGCATCCAGGCGATGACACCCAGCGCCGCCCACGGCACCACGCTCGCGAAGGGAACCCGGATGGGTACACCGCCGGTCTGCACGTTCCGCCGTTGCAACTCGAACGCGGCAAGGCAGCACGCCGCGTACACAAGCAGCACCGTCACGTTTGCGGCCACCGCGAGCTTTTCGAAAATCCCGAACGTCGCGAGCAGTGCGACGAGCACCACCTGGACCGCGATCGCCACGTACGGTGTGTGCCACACGGGATGCGTCCGCGCCAGCGCGGACGGCAGAAAGCCATCGCGGCCGAACGCGAACAGCATGCGCGGCACTGCAAACATCATCCCGCTCACGTAGCCGAACATCGAAATCACGGAGCCCACGAGGATCAGCGTGCGCCCTGCCGGCCCGAGCGCCACCGCGGCGGCCGAGGCGAGCGGAGTGGGATCGTGCGCCAACGCTGGTCCCAGCAGCCCCTGGGCCACGACTTGAATAGCCAGGTAGATGAGCGTGATGGCCGTCATGGCGGAAAAGATCGCGCGCGGCACGTTGCGCGCCGGGTCGATCACCTCGCCGCTCGGAACGAGCGCGGACTCCACGCCGAGGAAGGCGAACAGCAGCAGGATGGACGCACGGGCAACGATGCCAGCCGTGGGCGTGATGGTCCACCGGAGGTTGTCGGCATGCATCGCGAAGGCGCCCGCAATCACCAGCACGAGGAGCGGAACCAGCTTGGCCACGGTCGCGATCGTGTTGAACCGCGACACCCCCGCCACGCCGCGGACATTGGCGGCCGCGAGCGACACCAGCGTGATGGCCAGTGCAAGCCGCCTGCCCCACAAGGGCAGCGCCGGCACCATGGCTGCCAGTGCCTCGGACAGGAATGATGAAACGGCAGACAGCGCGAGCGTGATGCCCACCCAGAGCAACAGGCCGGTCAGGAACCCGACGAATGGCCCGAACGCTGTTTCGACGTACGCGTACGGACCTCCCGTCAGGGACACGCGACTCCCCGCCGACGCAAAGCACAGGACGATGAGGCCCATCGACGCGGCGCACACGATGTATGCGAGTGGCGCGGCGGCACCCAGCGTGGCTGCCGCGCCGGATGGGAGTCGAAAGATGCCCCCGCCAATGGTGACGTTCACGATGCCGGCGGCCAGTCCCCACACGCCGATCACGCGCGCAAGGCGCCCTTCCACCGCACGTGGAGTGACGTGTGTCACAATGGATTCAGTCACGAAGCGTGGTGTGATGCGTCATGGGGATGCCGAACACGTGCGTCGGGGGTGGCGTGTACGAGGGACGGACACCGCACGGGTACGAGCGGCCCGAACTTCGCAGAGGAATGGGCTGAAAGACTAGACCGCGCGCCGACACTGCGCCACCATTCCCCACGCCGTGTGTCTTCGACTGGCGTGGAGTTCCCACCATCCTGACCATCCAATGATTGAACGCTCGCGTCTCCTTCGCTCCCTCGGCATTGCGCTCGCGACTGCCGTCGTGTGTGGCGCACCCCTCCGCGCACAAGCCACCGTCGCCGTGGATTCCGCCGTGTCCGTGTCACGCGACGTCGCCGACGCCGCGCCCGTGATGAGCGGGCCCACGCGCGACGCTGCCACCATCGCCGTGCACCGCACCACCGCCGTGGACGCCGCCGCACCGCAACCTGCCGTTCGCGGGCATGACCGCGGCACCGCGCTCATGATCTTCGGCGGCGCGGCCATCCTCACCGGCGTCGTGATCGGTAATGGCGCCGGCTATGCCATCTCGGTTGTCGGTGCCGTGGTGGGTCTCTACGGACTGTACCAGTATCTCCAGTAGCACACGCACCCGCAGGCGCATAGCCCTCGTCCTTGGCGGCGGGGGCTTGAAGGGCTTTGCACACATCGGCGTGTTGCGTGCGCTCGAAGAGCTGCGCATCACGCCCGATGTCTTTGCCGGTACCAGCATCGGCGCCCTGATCGGCGCGGCGTACCTCAGCGGCAATGCCGTGGCGGACATGGCGACGCGGGCCATGGCCCTGCGGCGGAAGGACCTGTTTCGCGTCAACCACTTCGGCATGCTGCTCGACCGCATGAGTGCACCCTCCATCTATCTGGAGGAGCCGTTGCGGCACCTGTGCGACACGTCCATCCCCGAGGGAGACTTCACCGCGCTGCCCAAGCGGCTCCTCGTGAATACCGTGGATCCGGACCGGGGAGCACGGGTGGTCTGGGGGCTGCCGGGCCTGGAAAATGTGAGCGTGCGGGATGCGGTCTACGCGTCGTGCGCGCTGCCCGGCTTCTTTCCGCCGGGCCACGTGGGCGACCGCACGTGCATCGACGGGGGCGTGGTGGATAACCTCCCGGTCTCCATCACGTCGCACTTCGCGGACCTCATCATCGCAGTCGATGTCGGCAGTTCGGACGCCTCGCAGGAGGGGCGTGCGGATTCCCAGGGCTTCGCCACCATCTACATGCGCGCGGCCACCATGATGTTCCACGCCCTCCAGCAATTTCCGCTCGAACGCTGGCACGGGCCGCCCATGGTGCTCATCCGGCCCAGGGTGGATGACGCCAACTGGCTGAGCTTCGCCCACACCGAGGCGAACATCGACGAGGGATATCGCGCCGCCAAGCGTGCCCTCGAGCGATTCGACTCGTACTGGGACAATCCGAGCTGCGTCTATCCGCGCCGCCGCGTGGCAATCGAAGTGGACCAGGACAAGTGCACCGGCTGCGGACTCTGCGTCAGCCTCGCCCCTGCAGTCATGGGCATGGACGGACGCGGCAAGGCATTCGCGCGCACGCGCGTCGTGGAGTGGTCACCTGCGGACGGCGGCTTCGTGCACGAGTGCCCCACCGTCGCCATCACCACGCACAACGTGGATAGGCGAGCGGCATCACAGAACCAGGAAGGTCAGCACGACCCCACGCCGAGTGGTGGTTCGGGCGGCTGACCGGGCGGGGCGTCGGCGCCAAAGTCGATGAAGCCACGAACGGGATCCGCGGTCAGCAGCACCACACGCACCGCCGATCCCACCGGCAACCCGTGGCGGCCGCGCACCAGCCTGCCCTCTACGTTGCCCGGCTGCACGAGGATCCAGGTTGCCTTGCGCGAGCTCCCGGTCACCACGGCGTCGAATGCGTCGCCCACCCGATGTTCCAGCAGCGCCGCCGCCGTGCGCTTGCGCTCCAGCCGCGCCGTCTTCTCCGCATCGGCGGCTGTGACGTACTCGAAGTCGATGAAGCCGTGCACGCTGTCCGTTGCCATCAGGCGCACCGATACGTTCATGCCAACGGTCAGCGTCCTGAAGCCGCGCACCACGCGACCTTCCGCTGTTCCATCGGCCAACCGCACATACGTTCCGCTCTCCGACACGCCGGTCACCTGCGCCTCGAAGACGCTGCCCACCATCGGTCGCAACCGATCGGCCGCGGCCTTCTTGCGCCGGCTCCGCTCCAGCTTGCGCGTCGCATCCGTCACCTCGTGCGCGAAGTCGATGTGCCCCTGCTCGGCGTCGGCCACCACCAGCGTGAGGCGCACGGTGTCGCCTACGTCGAGCCCGCGACCGCCACGCACCACGCGTCCCTCCACGGGTGGGGAGAGCAATCGCGCGTACGTGCCCTTTGGCGACGCGGCGGTCACGACCGCCGCGAAACTCTCCCCGATGCGGTCGGCCAGCAATGACGCCCCCGCCACCTTGCGCATGGTGCGCTCCACCTTTCGCGCCGCGTCGCCGCGCTCGGTGCACCGCAGGGCGATCGCCGTCAACTCCGCATCGGTGTACGGCGACGGCGTGCGGGCCTCGGCGGCGCGAAGCATCCGCTGCGTGACGAGGTCGGCGAACCGCCGGTTGGGCGCCGTCGAGTGCACGTAGTCGGCAATCGCGAGCCCGAAATGTCCCGCATCACGCCGGTTGCCCAGCCTGCGCTCCAGCACGTACACACCCGGTCCCAGCAACTTCACAATCGAGAGCGACAGGTCTGCGTAATGCTCCGGGTCTGCCGCACGCCGCGCAGCCAGAAACTCGCTCAACGCTACACTGTCCGGCGCGGCGGGGAGCGCGTGACCCACGTCTGCAGCAATCGCCACGATCCGGTCCCACCGCCTGGGCTGGCGTACCACACGGCGCAGCGACACAGAACCGCGCTCCAACAGGTAGGTTGCCACCGTCCGGTTGGCCGCCACCATGAAGTCCTCGATCAGGTCGCGCGCACGGCTGCGCCGCGCAACCTTCAGGTCGATCACCCGGCCGTTCACCACGACGGGTGACGCCTCCACGCTCTCGAAGTCCAGCGCGCCGTCCCGCTTGCGGGCAACGCGCAGCCGGCTCGCCGCCTCGTCCTGCATACGGAGTTGCTCCCGCAGTACCGCAGACTGCGCCACGAGCGCTGACTCAGGACCGGTGCCATCCAGCCATCCGCCCACGCCGTCGTACGTGAGCTTCGCATGATTGTGCACCAGCGCACGGTACACGCCTGCGTTGCCCAGGGAGCCATCATCCCGCACATCGAACTGGATCACCACGGCCAGGCGGTCAACCCCCTCGTTCAACGAACTGAGGTCGGTGGACAGCCGCTCCGGCAACATGGGAAATACCGCGACGCCCGTATAGACGGAGGTGGTATTCGTCGCGGCGTGCACGTCGGACGCCGACCCTTGTGCGACGAGCGAGTCCACGTCGGCCACACCCACGAACACCCGGATGCTTCCATCCGCGAGACGCTCCGCCACCTCGATCTGGTCCAGGTCTCGCGACTCGCGATTGTCGATCGACGACCACGGCAACGCGCGAAGATCGGCCGGCGCGTCGCGCGCAAGCTGGGCGGCCGACAGGTCGCCCAGCAGCGCCACCTCGCGCATCACCTCCGCCGGAAAATCCGGCTCGAACCCGTTGGTCCGCATCGCCGCAGCAGCCGCGGTGCGGAGACCGGTGGCACGTTCAGTAGTCAGGGAGCGCTCCGGAATGATGGGGCACGTTCAGTGCTGTCTGCGTGGCCGAGTCATGCAAGATGCAAGCGAATGTAGGCAGCACGCGCGGCCGGCCGCTCAGCGGGCGAGCAGTCGCACGATCGCTTCGTAACTGTCCACGGCGCGCTCGAGTTCCTCGATGGCCACGAACTCATCGTCCCTGTGCGCCACGTGGATGGATCCCGGCCCGAACAGGTACGGTGTGCCCCATGCCGGCATGGCGGGGATGTCGGTAGCAAACGCGACGACGGACGTCGCGAAGCCCGGCAGCGTGGCAAGGCGCACGGGCGGCACTTCGATGCCGCGCTCCACGGATGCACGGCCGGCTGCCCACGCTTCCAGCGTGGCCCAGACATCGTCTCCATCCGTCACCGTCCGCGCCATCAGCCGTGCCTCCGCACTCGGCGCAACCACATTGTCGGCCACGCCGCCTGACAGCCGCCCGATGTTGATGGTGGTGTCGCCGAGCAGGTCATCCGTGGGCAGCACGAGAGCGTCCAGGTCCGCCAGGAGATGCACGAGATCGCGCGTGGCGGAGTGGCCCAGGTGCGGATACGCGGAGTGTGCCGCCTCACCAGTGGTGCACACGCGCACGCGCATTGCGCCCTTGGTGCCCAGCGCAAGCGTGCTGTCCGTCGGCTCCCCGTTCACCAGCGCCTGGCTCACGAATCCGGTGCGCTCCAGCCAGTCATTGGCGGCGTGTGCGCCGTCGTGCGTCGTCTCCTCGCCAATCACGAACAGCAGCGCCACGGGCACCTTGTCGGCCCGGAGTCGCTCAGCGGCACAGAGCATGGCCGCGGCAATGCCCTTGGCGTCGCAACTGCCGCGACCGAAGATGCGCGTGGCGTCCCGTCGCGGCGGCAGGTACGGCGGCACCGTGTCGAGGTGCGTCGACAGTGTGACGTAAGGTCCGTCGCCAGCGGTGGCGAGGAGATCGGCGCGACCCTCACTCACGGGAATGAACGTGATGCGCCATCCGCGCGCCGCCAGCGCTGCGCCGAAGGCCGACACGAGGGCGGATTCGTCGCCGCTCGTGGACTCCATGGACATCAGCCACTCGGTGATGGCGGAAACGTCCTGATGATCGGGTGGAAAGCCGGCGATGGTCACGAAGGTCCTCGAGTGGGGTGGTGGCGTGTCAAAGCTATCCGGCCACCGCGCACCGTTACACCCGCTCCACGCCGCCACTCGCCATGCACCGGCCAACGATGATACATTGCGTCCAGCCTGCCGGCCGCCCGCTCCCTGGAGCGCTCGCCCCGGCAGTGGCTCCGTTCTCCACCGTCGCGCTGGGCAATGCACCGGGGCGATACCGCGAGACCCGTCATGACTTCTCTCAATTCGTTCGGCAGCCGCGCGACGCTCGACGTCGCGGGAAAATCGTACACGATCTACCGGCTTGATGCGCTCTCCGCGCTCTCCAGGGGCAACAGCCAGAAGCTTCCCTTCAGCCTCAAGATCCTCCTCGAGAATCTCCTTCGCAACGAGGACAACGGCTTCGTCAAGAAGGCCGACATCGAGGTGATGGCCAGCTGGGACGTTCGCGCCCGCGCCGAAAAGGAGATTGCGTTCCGCACCGCACGCGTGCTGCTCCAGGACTTCACCGGCGTGCCCGCCGTCGTGGACCTTGCGGCCATGCGCGATGCGCTCGCGAAGCTCGGCGGCAATCCGCAGCTGGTGAATCCGCTGCAGCCGGTGGACCTCGTCATCGACCACTCCGTCCAGGTGGACGAGTACGGAACCGAGGCCGCCTTCCTGCTCAACACCAATCTCGAGTTCGAGCGCAACGTCGAACGCTACGTGTTCCTGCGCTGGGGACAGGACGCGTTCAGGAACTTCCGCGCGGTACCGCCGGGCACCGGCATCTGCCACCAGGTCAACCTGGAATACCTCGGCAAGACGGTCTTCGTCAACGACGAAACGGGTGAGGCCTATTGCGACTCCCTCGTCGGCACGGATTCGCACACCACCATGATCAACGGCCTGGGCGTGCTGGGATGGGGCGTCGGCGGCATCGAGGCGGAGGCCGCCATGCTCGGCCAGCCCGTGTCGATGCTCATCCCCGAAGTCGTGGGCTTCAAGCTCCACGGCAGGCTCCCCGCCGGCGCCACGGCAACAGACCTGGTGCTCACCGTCACGGAGATGCTGCGCAAGAAGAAGGTGGTTGGAAAGTTCGTGGAGTTCTACGGTGCGGGACTCAGTTCGCTGAGCCTCGCCGATCGCGCGACGATCGCGAACATGGCACCCGAGTACGGCGCGACCATGGGCTTCTTTCCCGTGGATGCCGAGACGCTCAAGTATCTCTCGCTGAGTGGGCGGAGCGACCACCACGTCGCGCTCGTCGAGGCGTACACGAAAGCCCAGGGCCTCTTCCGCACCGACGACACGGCGGACCCCGTCTTCACCGATACCATCGAGCTCGACCTCGGCACCATCGTGCCGAGCATGGCCGGTCCGCGCCGTCCGCAGGATCGCGTGCCGCTCACGGCGTCGAAGGCGATGTATCGCGAGGCGCTCCGCGCAGACCTCGACAAGATTGTCCCGGACAAGATGGCCATCAAGCCGAACGCGGCAGGGGTCGCGGACAAGAAGCCCACGCTCGGGAAGGAGCTTGTGCGGTCGGATGGCGAAGGCATGGCACAACCGCAGCATCACGACCACGAAGGCGATGTCTGCCATTACATGGGTACGGACTTCACACTGCGCCACGGCGCAGTTGTGATTGCCGCTATCACCAGCTGTACCAACACATCCAATCCGGGTGTGATGCTTGCCGCTGGCCTGCTGGCACGCAACGCCGTCAAGAAGGGCCTTCGCACCAAGCCGTGGGTCAAGACGTCGCTGGCTCCCGGCTCCAAGGTGGTCACGGACTACTTCAACGCCGCTGGCGTGACGGAGTATCTCGACACGCTCGGCTTCAACCTGGTGGGCTACGGCTGCACCACGTGCATCGGCAATTCGGGTCCCGTGCCCGACCCCATCGCCGCGGCCATCGAAGGCGGCAAGCTCATGGTCGCCAGCGTGCTGTCCGGGAATCGCAACTTCGAGGGGCGCGTGAATCCCCTGACCCGCTACAACTATCTGGCGTCGCCGCCGCTCGTCGTCGCGTATGCGATCGCGGGCACGATGGACATCGACCTCACTACCGAACCACTCGGCCAGGGCACCGATGGGCCGGTGTTCCTGAAGGACATCTGGCCCTCCTCGCAGGACGTGCAGGACGAAGTCATGCGGAGCGTGAAGAAGGAGTTCTTCGTGCACCAGTATGCCGACGTCTTCAAGGGCGATGCGCACTGGCAGGGATTGAACGTTCCGGCCGGCGAAACGTACGCATGGCAGTCCGATTCCACGTACGTGAAGAATCCACCGTATTTCGAGGGCATGACCATGACGCCCCCTGGCGTCAGGCCCGTCGCCGGCGCGCGGGCGCTCGCGATGCTCGGCGATTCCATCACCACCGACCACATCTCCCCGGCGGGCAACATTCCCGCCGCCAGTCCGGCCGGAAAGTGGCTGCTGGAGCAGGGCGTGCAAAAGAAGGATTTCAACTCATACGGCGCGCGGCGCGGCAATCACGAAGTCATGATGCGCGGCACCTTCGCGAACATCCGCCTTCGGAATGAGATGGTGCCCGGCACGGAAGGCGGTTGGACCACAACGCAGCCGGGCGGCACGCCCGCGTTCATCTATGACGCGGCCATGGAGTACGTGAGGGCGGGCACGCCGCTCGTCATCCTGGCGGGCAAGGAATACGGCACCGGCTCCTCGCGCGACTGGGCCGCGAAGGGCACCACGCTCCTTGGCGTGCGTGCGGTGATCGCCGAAAGCTTCGAGCGCATCCACCGTTCCAACCTGGTGGGAATGAGCGTCCTGCCACTCGAGTTCACGAATGGCGACACGCGCCAATCGCTCGGCCTCACCGGCTTCGAGACGTTCGACATCGTGGGCCTGGATGCGGGGCTGTCGCCTCGCCACACCCTCACCGTATCGGCCACCGGCGCTGACGGCTCCGTGAAACGGTTCTCCGTCCTGTGCCGCATCGATACGCCGGAAGAGCTCAACTACTACAAGCACGGCGGTATCCTGCCGTACGTGCTGCGAACGCTCGCGGTCAGGTAGGCAAGTCGGGACGACCGAAGGCGGCGGCCTCAGCTCCAGCCCAGGGGCCGCCGCGTCTTGATGATGGTAGCTGAGCCGCCATCGTCGAGCATGGTGCTGTGCTTCTTGGATGTCGCCGCCTCGATCTGCTCGAGCAGGTCGCGCTCGATGGCCTTCACGTCGAGCGGCTGCAGCATGTTCGCAAGCTCCGGATCATCGCTCACCCGGTGCCCGAGCCGGGTGTAGAGACCCGCCACCAGCTGGAGCGTCTTCGTGACCTCCTGCTCCACACGCAGGCTCACCTGCAGCCCCAGCTCCTCGCGCAGCTCAGCGATCGCAGACTCCCGCTGCTGCGCCATCAGCACGAAGATCGACAGGAAGATGGCCTCGAGCGATACGATCGTCGTCATCAGCCCGAACGGGAACGGATCGATCGGCTTGAGACCGAGATGGCCCGTGTTCCAGAGAATCCAGACAGCGAATGCCATCCCATGCACGACAAGGAACGGCGTCGAACTGGCAACCTCGTTCAGCCAGTCGACCAACCGTTCGAGCGTCGAGCGATGCGCGGCGTGCTGCGCCTTGATCGCCCCGAAGGCGAGATTGGCGACGTACCGGCGCTTGCGCCGTTCCTGGCCCGCCTCGCCGTCCTGCGGATCAACAGCGGACTGCTTTGGCGGCGATGTGTTGTCTGTCATGTGGGCACCATCAGCAAGCGAGAAGCGTGCCCTTCAGTCACCCGTAGCGCGCATGCGATGATCTGGCATCAAAAGGCGCAGCAAACAGGGAGCTGGCGTGGTCATTGCGCCTGAAGCCCGCGGCTACCATCTTGGCCGCGACACACAATCCCAAGGAGTTTCTTTTGCATCAACTGAAAAAGCGGCGGCACCTCGCCATCATCGCGGCTGTCGTTGCACTGGCAGGCACTGCAGGTGCCCAGGCGTCCGCACCAGCTCGCACGTCACCCGAACTCGGCTCTCTCGCGCCGGACTTTTCTCTCCCCGCAGCAACCCGGTACGGCGTCCTTCGCGATTCCATCACGCTGTCCAGCTTCCGTGGAAAGACGGTCGTGCTCGCCTTCTTCTACAAGGCACGGACCAAGGGCTGAACGGTTCAAATGGAGGCGTACCGTGATCAGTACGCCAAGCTGTTCAACAATGGAAAGAACGTCGTCGTCCTCGCCGTGAGCGTGGATGCCGACACCACCCTCGCCTCATGGGCGCGCGACCAGCAGTCACCGCTGCTGTACGCGAGTGACATGGGCCAGAAGGTGGGCAAGCTCTACGGCGCCACGAGCGGCGCGCTGGACGACCGGTCGCTGTTCGTCATCGATCCATCGGGCCGGATCGTGAAGCGCATGCAACCGTTCAATCAGCTGTCGCAGGCGGCATATGTGGACCTGGAAGCATCGGTGAAGCAGACTCTCCCCGAGCACTGACAGCCGTGTCCCCCACGCACCGCATTTCCTGACAGCAGTGCACGCGACGGGACGAACGCTCCTCACGGAGCTGTATGACGCAGCCGTCGCCGGAGCCGCTCCCGGCCCGGTGACCGCTGCGGCACTGCGCGACTTTCCAGCCCGCCCAGGACAACGCATCTGGCTCTACGCCCTGGGCAAGGCGGCGCATCCCATGGCCGCGGCGGCCGTGGCCACCCTGCAGCGGTCACTGCTCAGCATTTCGGGGGGCCTGATTGTGTCCACGGAGGCCGCTCCGCCGCCGCACGCAACGCTCACGGCGCTGCAGGGCAATCATCCCCTCCCGGGCCGTCTCTCGTTCACGGCCGCCGCGCAGATCGGCGAGCGCGCGGTCGGCATGCGCGGCGACGACATCGCCATCGTCCTGCTGAGCGGCGGTGCCTCGAGCCTCATTGCCGCCCCACTGCGCGGCATGGCCGAGTCCGACCTCGGGCAGCTCTTCGAGTTGTTGCTGGCTGCCGGCCTGGATATCCACGCCACAAATGTCGTGCGCAAGCGGTTCACCCGCTGGGGTGCGGGACGCCTCGCGCTCGCGCTCGCGCCCGCCCGCACGCACGCGTTCGTCATCAGCGATGTCATTGGGGACGAACCAGCCGACATCGGGTCGGGCCCCTGCACACCGGACGCCTCCACGGTGCGCAGCGTGATCGACCTGCTCAACTCGACGGCGCTGTACACACGTATCGCGCCCGCCATGCGGGACTACCTCACCGGTGTGATACGCGGCGTCATTCCCGAGACGCCCAAGGTCACGCATCCGGCGTTCGCACACGTGTCCACACGCGTCATCGGCAGCAACCGGCTCGCGCTCGAGGCCGCGGCCGCGCACGCACAGGCGTTGTCACTCGACGTCGAGCACATCACCGTTCCACTCGCCGGCGACGCCGCAGCATGCGGCGCCGCGGTCGCGGATGCATTGCTCCAGCGTGCACAACGAGGCTTGCCGGGTTGCATGATCTGGGGTGGCGAAACAACGGTCAGGCTGGGTGACCCGGCGCACGCACGCACGACTCCTCAAGGCGGCAGCGCGCCCAGGCCCCGCGACGACCCGCCGCGTGGTGGACGCTGCCAGGAGCTCGCACTCGCCGCAACGCGCGGCCTGGCGCAGGCGGGTGGGAGCGCCAGCCGCATCACCATCCTGGCGGCTGGAACCGACGGGCGCGACGGCACCGCCGACGCCGCAGGGGCCTTTGCACACGAATCCACGTGGAACGCCATCCGCGAGAGCGGACACGATCCCCAACTCGCGCTCGACCGACACGAATCGCATGCCGCTCTCGCCGCCGCCGGCGCACTCCTGCCCGCGCGAGTGACCGGCACGAACGTCATGGACGTGGTGATCGGGATCATCGAGTAGGCAGCGCAAACGGCGCCCACCCTACTCGTGGAACGGATAGTGGATTGCCGGGTTTCTCGATGTGCTGGAACGCGTCACGCCAACGCGTCCGTCGCATGCCGGCCTTCCCCTGCACGATAGATTCAGGCCATGACCTCTCGCCCGTTCACCGTAGGCATCATCCAGGACGCCGCGTCTGCCGACATGCAGGCGACCATCGACGCCTCCATCGTGCGCATTCGCGAGGCCGCCGCGCTCGGCGCGCAGATCATCTGCCTCAAGGAGCTCTTCAACGCGCCGTATTTCTGCAAGTCGCAGAAGTGCGAGCGCTTCGACATCGCGGAGTCCATTCCCGGCCCCACCACCGAGACCATGCAGGCGCTCGCGAAGGAGCTCGACGTCGTGCTCGTGGTGCCCGTGTTCGAGAAGCAGGCACGGGGTGTCTATCGCAACTCGGCCGCCATCATCGATGCGGACGGCTCGCTGCTGGGCGTGTATCGCAAGATGCACATCCCGGATGATCCGCTCTTCAACGAGAAGTACTACTTCGTTCCTGGCGATGCCACGCCGGACGACCGCCTCGACCCCAGTGGCACCGTGGCGAAGCAGGCCAGTGGATTCCGCGTGTGGCGCACCAAGTACGCGAACATCGGCGTACTGATCTGCTGGGACCAGTGGTATCCGGAAGCGGCACGCATCACGAGCCTGCTCGGAGCCGACATCCTGTTCTACCCCACCGCCATCGGCTGGCATCCCGCGGAGAAGGACGAATTCGGTGCGGCGCAGGTCGACGCGTGGCGCACGATGCAGCGGTCACACGCCATCGCGAATGGCGTTTTCGTCGCATCGCCGAATCGCGTTGGACACGAGGATGACGAGCCCGGCACGCGTGGCATCGAGTTCTTCGGCCACTCGTTCATTGCGGACCCGTTCGGGCGCATCCTCACGGAGGCGGGCACGAACGAGGCGGTGCTCGTTGCAACGTGCGACCCCAGGCTCATCGAGGATACGCGCCGCAACTGGCCCTTCCTGCGTGACCGTCGCATTGACGCCTACGCCCCAATTCTGTCCCGCTACCTCGGCGCCTAGGCTGTTCTGTCTGGTATTTGTTCGCCGTCCCCCGTCCAGCGCGCGTCAGCGCGCGAGCCGTCCCCCGTCCAGCGAGCGCACGCGAGCGAGCCGATTTGCCTCCCTTCACCTTTCCCGCCGAATGGACGCGCCATGAAGCCACGTGGATTGCGTGGCCGCACCACGAGCCCGACTGGCCCGGCAAGCTTGCATCCATACCCTGGGTCTACGCGGAAATAGCACGCGTCATCGCGCTGCACGAGCGCGTGGAGATTCTCTGCCACGACGCCACGGTGGAAGCAGCGGCGCGAGAACACCTTGCCGCCCATGGCGTCACGGAGAACGTGCGCCTGCATCTCGTCCCCAACGATCGCGTGTGGTTGCGCGACTCCGCGCCCACATTCGTCCACGACGAGTTCGGTCGCACCACACTGATGAACTGGCAGTTCAACGCGTGGGCGAAGTATCCCAACTACGCCCGCGACGCAGCCGTGGGCACCGCCATCGAACGCATCACCGGGCTGCCCCGCATCGAGCCCACGCGTCCGGACACCGGTGAACGCATCACCCTCGAGGGCGGCGGCATCGAGACCGACGGAGCCGGGACCTTGCTCGTCACCGAAGAGTGGCTGCTCTCCGACGTGCAGGTCCGCAATCCAGGCATGGATCGGGACGCCTACGACCGCGCGTTCCGCGATACGCTGGGCATTCGGCAGACGATCTGGCTTGGCGAGGGATGCGTGGGGGACGACACGCACGGCCATGTCGATGATGTCGCACGCTTCGTCGCGCCGGGCGTCATCGTGCTGGCCTACGAGGACGATCCCGCCGACGACGAAAACCACCGGCGGTCGGTCGACAACATGCGACGGCTCGAGCTGGCAGGCGCGGCCGATGGCGTGCTCAAGGTGGTGAAGCTTCCCTATCCACGCGCCGTCACCATGCAGGGCGACCGGCTGCCAGCCAGCTACGCCAACTTCTACCTCGCCAATGGCGTTGCCCTCGTCCCCACCTTCAACGACCCGAATGACCGGATCGCGCTCAACGCCCTGGCTGCGCTCCTGCCTGACAGGCAGGTCGTCGGTATTCACGCCGTTGATCTTGTCTGGGGATTCGGGACGCTCCATTGCCTCACGCAGCAGCAACCCGTAAACCGCTAGCCAGCGGCAATGGCAGAGGTTGTCGTCCTGAGCGGCGCGAAGGACCTGGTTCTTGCACTCGCTCGAGCCGACAGGTTCGCTCCTTGCAAATCACGTAACGGCATGAAGATCACACTGCTCGGAGACGACGCGATCCGCCTGGAGAACACCCCTGGCCAGCTCACCATCGAAGCAGCCTCGGCGGACATGGACTACTCGCCCTTCCACATGCTGGCCAGCTCGCTGGCCACATGCACCATGTCCGTACTCCAGTCGTGGGCCAGCCACGCGAAGGTGCCAGCCGATGACCTGTCGCTCGAGGTGCAGTGGCGGTTCGTCGATGACCCACATCGGGTGAGCAACATGGCCGTGATCCTCTCGTGGGAATCGTTGCCTGCCGCGCGCCTCGCCACGGCGCAGCGGGTGGCGGCACTGTGTACGGTGCACGCGACCCTCACGCATCCGCCCACCATCGACATCCTGGCCGCCGCCGATGTGGAAACAGCGCATCACCACGATGAGACAGCGTCGGCGCAAATGCACGGAGACCCCGCCGCCGCACCCCCAGCGGCCAACTCCCCGGCGCCGCGATGACCGTTCCCGTCGTACGCTTCACGGTAACCGGCGACACGGAGGTCGCGAGCGCTGGACTGGATCGCGCCTACACCGTTGTATACGACGGTGACTGCCGGGTCTGCACGCGACTCGCGAAAGTGCTCCAGACCTGGGATGCGTCGCACCAGCTCGAAGTGGTGTCGTCACAGCATCGCGGTGTGATGGCGCGCTTTCCCTGGATTCCCGCGCGCGCATACGCCGAGGCGCTGCAGATGATCGCCAGGAACGGCACCACCTGGCAGGGCGCAGCCGCCATCGAGCAATTGCTCGGCGTGCTGCCTCGTGGACGCTGGATCGCGTGGGTGTTCCGCGTTCCGTACGTGCGTCAGCTGGCCGATCGCTTCTACCGCTGGTTCGCGCGCAACCGCTACCGTCTTGGCTGCGGTGCGCACTGCCAGACCCGGCCGCTGGACGTCATGTGGGCAGAGGCCGAGAAGGGCTGAGGTCAGTCGGGGCCGGCGGCGATTTTTTCGGCGTTGGCCCTGCGCTTTCGCTGCACGGTCAGTTCCTCCAGCCAGTGCGAAATCGCCGCGGCCTCCTCGTCGTTCAGCGACTCCGTCTCGTGCTCGACGCCCGCCGGCGCAGTGCCACCGCTCAATTCCACCATCTTCTCCACCACGTGCGACCAGGTGTGACCCTGCATCCGGTCACCGAGCGTACGCATGGCCACCAGGTCGATCACGTTGGCCGCGCGATCGTACACTTCCACCTGGAATCGCACGGCCTGTCCACGCTCCTCCGCGAGGAAGCGCACCGCTCCTGCGAGCGGATGACCGGCCAGGGTGAGCAGCGTCACGCGTCGCGCATCCAGTCCGGCAACGCGCACCTGCACGTGCCCGCGCATGGGCAGGGCAAGCGTGAGCGTTACACCGTCCGCAAACGCGCCGACATCACCGGGCTCGGCGCGCGCATCCACGAACACCGGGGTCACGTCATTGAAGTGGTCCGTGAAGAGGCGGAACAGCACCTCCGGTGAGCAGTTGCAGTTCGTGATGTCGGCCCAGAAACGCTTGCGCTTCAGTGAGCCCACGCCTTCGTCCGGCAGCTGCTCGGGTTGAAGGTCGCAGAGTGCGCGAAGGCCCGCGTCCAGCGACGTCGGCGTGATGTGGAGCACGTCGGTGAGACCGTTGATGCCACCCGGTTCAATGACGTTGCCCTCCCGGAGCATCTGCAACTGGTCGTCGGTGAAGCCAACGTCCCACCCAACCAGCGAGACCAGCTTCGCGCCCAGGGTCGCCACGGCCTCGGGGAGTGCAATGCTCGTCACATCGCGACCGGTGATCGTGTTGAAGCGCTGGAGCAAGTCGTTCTGCGAAGTGGTCTCGTCGCCCGCCAGGTCGAGCTCGCGACCCGCGAGATCATCGCGCTCCATGACGTCCGCCAGTGCGACGGCTGCATCCTCCCACCAGATGGGCTGGAAGGGTTGGTCTCCTTCACCGATCTTCGGCACCACGGGACTGGGGCCGCGCACCATGCGCAACAGCACGGAGATCTGTTCGTCGCCTGGCCCGTAGACATTACCTGGCCGACAGATGGTCCACGCGCCGCGAAATGCGCGCGTGATCCGTTCACCCTCGCTCTTGGACCGGTGGTAGTCGGAGGCGCCGCGGTCTGCACCCAGCGACGACACGTACACAAATCGCCCCAC
>JAYVNZ010000055.1:0-5175 GCA_043758185.1 Gemmatimonadaceae bacterium
GACGATGGCGAGGCCGAGTCCCGCGCCGACGGCCTGCTTGATGGCCTCGGTGCTGGCGAGCTCGAGGCCGACGTTCACCGAGACACCGTGCGCAGCGAGTGCCTCCTCGGCAACGCGGCGGGTGCCCGAGCCGCGTTCACGGACGATGAATGAGGCGTCTGACAGGTCGGCAAGGCGAAGTCGCCGACGGTGGGAGAGTGCGTGACCAGGATGGGCGATCACGACGAGTTCGTCCTCGCGCCACGGCAACGTCTCGAGGCGCTCGTGCTCGACCGGCCCTTCGACGAGCGCGATGTCCGCGCGCCGGCCCAGCATTGCGCGCGCGACATCGCGCGTGTTGGCGCTCGCGACGCGCAGGGTGACGCGCGGGTGTGCGTCGCGAAAGCGAGCGAGGACGGCCGGGAGCAGGTAGTTCACGATCGTCGTACTTGCCGCGATGCGCAGGACGCCGCCTTCGAGCCCCTTCAGGGTGCGCAGCTCGTCCTCGGCCGACTGTTCCACGGCGAACAGCTCGCGCGCGCGGGTGAACAGCATGGCACCGGCGTCCGTCAGCGTGGTGGTGCGCCCGGTGCGATCGATGAGTGTCGTGCCGAGCTGCCGTTCCAGCTCCGCGACGGACTTGGAGACCGCGGGTTGGCTGATGCGCAACGCGGAGGCGGCGCGCGAGAAGCCGCCCTGCTCGGCGACGCGCGCAAAGATGCGGAGGTGGTGGAGGTTGATTGCCATAATTACAAGTTATAGGATAATGAACTAAATATCTTTGTGTAATGGCTGGCCGGCCTCTACGGTTCAGGTGCACCGCATGGTGCGTCACACCGTGGAGACTCGTCATGCCCGCCATCGCCCCGCCCCGCCCCGTTGTCGACACCGCGCCGTCCGGTGTTGTGCGGTTGCTGCCCGGGATCCTTTTTTCTGCCCTCGTGGGCGTGATCGCGCTCGGGGTGGCGACGGTAGAGGAGCGCGCGTTCGGCCATCCCATTGTCGAAGGACTGGTGCTCGCGATCCTGTTCGGGATGCTGGTGCGCACGCTGTGGACGCCACCGGCCGCGGTGGACGCGGGGGTCAGCTTCACGGCCAAGGAGATCCTCGAGGTGGCAGTGCTGCTGCTCGGCGCATCCGTGGACCTGCCCCTGCTGCTTCGGGCGGGGCCGTCACTCGCGGTGGGGATCGTGCTGCTGGTCGTGCTGGGGATCGTGTTCAGCTACGGGATCGGGCGCGCGCTGGGACTGCCCCACAAGCTTTCCGTGCTGGTGGCGTGCGGCAATTCCATCTGTGGCAACTCGGCCATCGCGGCGGTCGCGCCGGTCATTCGTGCGGAGAAGGAGCATGTGGCGTCGTCCATCGCGTTCACCGCAATTCTTGGCGTCGTCGTCGTGATCGGGCTGCCGTTCCTCATCCATCCACTCGGGTTGAGTTTCTACCAGTATGGCGTGCTCACGGGGCTCACGGTGTATGCGGTGCCACAGGTGCTCGCCGCGGCCTTTCCCGTGAGCGCGTTGTCCGGTCAAGTCGGGACGCTCGTGAAGCTGGTGCGCGTGCTGATGCTGGGGCCCGTCGTGCTGTTCTTCGCGGTGAAGCATCGCAACGATGCGGACGCCCCGCGGGGCGATGCCGCACGCTTCCAGATCACGCGGTTCGTTCCGTGGTTCATCATCGGGTTTCTCGTGCTGGCGGGCTTGCGGTCGAGTGGTGCCATTCCAGCGGTGGCAGCCGCCCCGATGAAGACCCTGTCCACCTGGCTGACCGTGGCGGCGATGGCGGCGCTGGGACTCGGAGTGGACCTGAAGGCTATCCGCACGGTGGGCAAGCCGGTAATACTCACCGTCACGGCGTCCCTCGTGGTGCTGGTGACCCTCAGCGTGGCGCTCATTCACGTGCTCGGCATTCATTGATCGCGACGGTGCGGCGCTTCGACAATTCGACCCCTCCTTCTCTGCTCATGCGCACGCACCTCGTCCTTGCCGCCACGCTCTGCACCGCCACACTCGCATCCGGCCAGGCGCCGCCGAGGTCGGGCGAACTCCGCTTTTTTGCGACGTATGACACCGCGCACCTGGCGCTCGTGCACGCGCGCGTGATCGATGGCACCGGTGCCCCGGTGCGGCCGGAGCAGACCATCCTCATCGATCATGGGATCATTCGCGCCGTGGGCGAGTCATCGCAGGTGGTGATTCCGGCCGGCACGCAGGTGGTGAACGTTGCGGGCAAGACGGTGATGCCGGGATTGGTGATGGTACACGAGCACATGTTCTATCCGTCGGGCGCCGGTGGAGTCTACAACCAGCAGACACTGAGCTTTCCCCGCCTCTATCTCGCGGGCGGCGTCACCACGGCGCGCACGGCTGGCAACATGGCCGGGTATGCCGACCTGGAACTCAAGCACGCGATCGACAGCGGGCGCGTCGTGGGGCCGGACCTCGATGTCACCGCACCGTACCTCAACGGTCCGGGCTTGCCGATCTTCCAGGTGCATGCGCTCAGTGGTGCGCCCGACGCACGGGAGATGGTGGCGCACTGGGCGGACCGGGGTGCGACGTCGTTCAAGGCGTACATGCAGATCCGCCGTGACGAACTTGCGGCGGTGGTGAAGGAGGCGCACCGGCGCAGGCTGAAGGTCACCGGGCACCTCTGTTCCATCACCTTTCGCGAGGCGGCGACGATCGGCATCGACAACCTCGAGCACGGTCTCGTGGTGGCGAGCGACTTTGTGGCCGGCAAGAAGCCCGATGCGTGCCCAACAGCGAACGGCGGGGTGAGTGCGTCGCTCATGGCGCTCGACGTCGCATCGGAGCCGGTGCAATCCCTGATCAAGTACCTCGTGGCGAAGCACGTCGCGCTCACATCGACGCTCACGGTGTTCGAGACGTTCACGCCGGGCCGACCCAAGGCGCCGCAGGGCGCACTCGACGCAATGGTTTCCGAGGCGCGCACGCAGTACACGCAGACGTGGACGCAGTTGGCCGGCCAGACTTCGTCACCGTACGCCACGCTCTTTCCCAAGGAAATGGAGTTCGAGCTGGCGTTTTTTCGCGCCGGCGGACAGCTACTCGCCGGCACCGATCCGACCGGATACGGTGGCGTGGTTGCTGGCTACGCCAATCATCGCGAGCTGGAGCTGCTCGTGGAGGCGGGGCTCACGCCCCTCGAGGCCATCAGGGTGGCCACCCTGAACGGCGCGCAGTATCTCGGCCGGTCGGATCGTGTGGGGTCCATTGCCGTTGGCAAGCGCGCAGACCTGCTGGTTGTGAACGGCGACCCGTCGTCGCGCATTGCGGACATCGAGAAGGTGGAGACCGTGTTCAAGGCCGGCATTGGATACGACTCCGCGAAGTTGTTCGCCTCCGTAAAGGGAAGCGTGGGGTTGCATTGAGTCACTCACCCATGGACGCAGATGTCGGCACGAGCACATGGAGGCCGGTGTTCTATCGAGCGCTCGCCCGCACCGTTGCGGGAGCGCACCTGGTGTTCGCACTCTTCGTGATGCTCGGCGCGCTGCTTGTCCTCTGGCGGCCATCCCTGCTGTGGGTCCATCTCGGTGCGGTCATGTGGGCTGCCGCGACGACTATTCTGGATCTGGGCTGTCCGCTCACGCCATGGGAGAAGACCGCCTGGCGCCGAGGTGGTCGAGAGCCGTATGAGGAGGGGTTTCTCCAGCACTACCTGATGCGGTCGAGGACAGCATCAAAAGCGGACTCGCGTCGCCAGCACATCGCACTCGGCATCGGCGTGGTCGTGTTCAATGTTGCCGTGTATGTCGTGAGGGCGATGACGCCTGGACGCGGTTGATCCTGGCGCAAGGCATGCCGGATTGGCTGCGGGGAGCAGGCACGGAGCAGCCGGACCGACGCCACCGCCACGTCTCCTGGCGAGGCAGGAGGGTCACTGCACCGCGTCGTGCCATCCGCTCGCGCGACGGTGCGCAATGGAGCCGTCGGACGGCTCGATGCGGTGAAGCGATAGCCACCGATGCTCGACCAGCTGGCGCACCGTCACGTGCCGATGCAGGATCGCGTCGATGGCGTGAGCCGGTGCCTCCACGAACACCGACAGGCGGATGGGCTCGTGCATCAAGCGCTGCCCGTCGTGCAGCGACTGGCGAGCAAGTCCGATGCGGAGGTCACCACCCGCGCCCTCCATCACTCCAACGCGTCCGCCAACCACGTTGTGAAGTGCCTTGTTCCCACTGCCATACCGCTCGGGATCGACCGTCGACGCGAAGTACTGCATATTGATCCAGTGCGTCACCACCATTGGCGCGGTGAGAATCTGTTCGAGGATGCTGAACCCGGCGTCCTGCTCCCACCGGTACTCGTGCAGGAACGCGCGCCCTCCGAGGTTGATGGTCCGCGTGCGCGAGCGCGGTGCGACGACAAACGCAGCGTTGCCGGCCAGCCCCCACTCAGGACGCACTTCAGACCAGTCTCGACCGCGAACGAGCGTCGCGCGGTGGATCGCCGCATCTGACGCATCACCGAGCCCGAGCGCGCCCGCACGCTCGCGTCGCGTCAAGCGGCCAGCATCAGCAAAGTGCACTGCGAGCTGTGCGATCGCCCCTGCGAGGGACGCCGGGGCCCGATCAAGATCATGCAGGGTCACGTCGTCCGTCGTCGTGTCATGAAGCGCAGCGACAACATGCGTGGCGCCGAGATCAATACCCTCTGCCGCGAGTCCAGCGCGCACTGTCGGCTCGGCGAGCAGCGCAGCGAGCGCACGCGCGTTCACCTCTCCTGTCTGCCCGCCGCACGCGCCGCAGTGAAGGCCAGCCGCGAGCGGGTTGTTCTCGCTGGACGCACCATGTCCGACGAGTACCAGCAACGGCGCGAATCCGCCGGTGAGGCTCATGGCGCGCAGGATGGACGCTGCCAGCGAGACGCGCGCTCCCACATCCAGGGGCGTGGCGTCATCAACTGAGCGTACGAGCTCGGGTCGCAGACCCGCGCGCGTCGGTGCCGCACGTGGTCCATCAGCACGTCGGCTGCCGAGAGCCAACGTATCGCGCACGAGCGGCACGACCGACGCAAGACCAGTGGCCTCCACAAACGAGAAGATGGATGCGGGGATTCGGCCAAGCGTCGTCCATGCGCGCGTGTCAGCGAGGGAGCGCGCGGCATCGGCCAATGCTGTATCGCGCATCGCGCCCTGGTCCTGCACCACGAACCTGGGCGAGAGCAGTCC
>JAYVNZ010000056.1:0-5951 GCA_043758185.1 Gemmatimonadaceae bacterium
TGAGTCCCGTCCACCAGTTCGAGACGCCGTACGTCACCACCGGCTTTGAGTTTCCCGGCTACCGCATCGCGCAGAACCTGGGGGTGGTGCGGGGCATCACCGTCCGTTCGCGATCGGTGCTCGGACGCATTGGCGTGGGGGTGCAGGCGTTCTTCGGCGGCAACATCACGCTGCTGGTCAACCTCTGCGAGCAGGCGCGCGCGGACGCGTTCCAGATCATGGTGTCGCACGGGTCCGAATTGGGAGGCAATGCCATCATCGCCATGCGGTACGACGCCACGGAACTGCTGCCGGGAATCACCGAGGTGCTGTGCTACGGTACCGCCGTGCGCATCGAGCCGGTGTGATGCAGAGCGGAGACGAATTCACCTCGCGCAGCCTGTATGACGGCCTGGAACGGGACGCGCCGCCCGAGTCCGCACCGCCAGCGCAGGTCGCATACTGGGAAGATTTCATGGACATCATCTATGCGCCCGCCGCGGTTTTCGCGCGTCGCGCGACATCCGGCTTTGCCGTGCCGATGCTGGTGGTGACCGTGCTGCTGACACTGTCCTTCGTGGTGAATCGCGGCGTGCTCCAGCCGATCATGGACGCCGAGTTCACGCGCGGCGTGGCAGCCGCCATGCGGAAGGATCCGCGCGTCACCCTGGAGCAGATGGCAGGGTTCCGGACGATGATGGAGAAGTTCGTCCTGCTGTTTGCCGTCGTTGGCCCCCCGGTGGTGATGCTGTTGGTGGGGCTGGGGCTCTGGGTCACGGGCAAGCTTGTGGAGGCGCGTCAGACCCTCGGCGCGGCAACCATGGTGGCGTGCTACGCCTACGTACCTCGGGTGCTGGCGAGCATCGTCAGCGGCGTCGAGGGGCTGGTGATGGACCCGGCGGCGTTGACTGGGCAATACAGCGTGTCCATCGGGCCCGGCCGCTTTCTCGATCCCGACGCCACCGCACCGCTGCTCCTGGCGCTCGTGGGTCGGCTCGACCTCTTCACGCTGTGGACCGCGGTGCTGCTGGCCATCGGGCTGTCCGTCACGGGGCGCATTCCGCGCCGCCAGGCTGCGATGGCGGCGGTCCTCGTGTGGATCCTTGGCGCCGTGCCTGCATTCCTCACTGCGCTGCGCGGCTAGGGCCGAGGGTCGCGCTCCGGCGGCATCAACCGCTCGATGAGGTGAGGCGGGGGGCAGGCCTGCCGATGGACGACACGCTGCACATGCACGCGCACATCGGCGTCCTCGAACCGCTCGATGCGGACACCGCAGCGATGGCATTGCGGAAAGAGCGCAAACGTGTCGCGCGCGATCTGGTCGAGAATCGGGTTGTCGTGTCGGCTGGACAGCGGCATCGAAGCGAACCTGCCTTCAAGGAACGATCGCACGTGGCCACGGCTGACTGCGCAGGCGGCGACGCACTCGGCCTGCTGGCTTTGAGGAATCTATTGATGCAACGGCAGGATTGCGCCGACTGGCTGGGCCGTGTGCTTGTGCGGCGCGTCACAGGCCAGAAGTGCGAGCACCTGCTATTTTCCATGGGGCGGCCGGCGGCAGTCTCGTGCGTGGCGGCGGGTCATCCCCCGTTCGCGTGTCCTGATCAGGTACCGAATCGTCCTGACTGTGCGCCCCATTCCGATCCAGGCGCCACACCCCCATCATCTGCGCATGCCGCCTCGCCTCACTGCTCTCGCTGCGACCTGCGGCGTCGTCACACTCGCCCTGTTCGCCGCGTGCAAGTCCGACGGCGGAATGAGTCCGCCGCCGTCTGGCGACACCATTCCCAACCCCCGCGGGCCCATGGCCGTGGGCGACGTGATCTCCCTGAACGTCAATGCGGACAGTGCCTGCTCACGCCCGGTGTACCACGGTGCGCGCGTGGTGGCGCTCGGAACACATGCGGTGGTGCTGAGCGACACCCTGAACCCCGTGGGCGGCTTCACCACGGCGGACTTTCAGCGATATGCCGCGCGGTTCGACACCCTCGTGTATCCCGTGGACGTGGCCAACTTTGGTGAGCCCACGGATATCGACAAGAACGGCCGCGTGGCCCTCTTCTTCACGCGTGCGGTGAATGAGCTCACACCGCCGCGGGCGACCTCCTACGTGGGCGGGTTTGCCTTTTCGCGTGACCTGTTTCCCACCACCAAGACGGCGCGTGCCCAGGCGTGCGCCGCCAGCAACGAAGGCGAGTTTTTCTACCTGCTCGCGCCAGACCCGACCGGCAGCATCAACAGCAACGCACGCAGTACGTCGTTCGTGGATTCCGCGACGACCGCGGTGGTGGCGCACGAGTTCCAGCACCTCATCAACGCGTCGCGCCGGCTGTACGTGAACAACACGCTGGCGTTCGAGGAGAAATGGCTGGACGAAGGCCTGGCGCACGAGGCGGAAGAACTGCTCTACTATCGGGAATCGGGGGCCACGCCGCGGTCGAACCTGGACATCGCCGCCATTCGCGCGACGCCGGCGCAGCGGGCGGCCTACAACAGCGACATGTCCGGCAACGGCGCGAGGTACCGCACCTACCTTCTGGCGCCGGCTGCCAATTCCCCGTATGCGCTGACGGATTCGCTGCCGACGCGCGGTGCGGCGTGGTCCTTCCTGCGCTACGTGGTGGATCGTGTGAATGCCACGGATGGATTCGCGGCCGGACCGGGGCAGGTGGTCACCGGCGCCGGCGACGTCACCGTCTCTCCCGGGACATCCAGCGGCGAGTACTCGCTCACCGTGGTGAACACCTCGCTGCAGGGCGGAACCTCGGCGACCTACTCGTTGCGCACCGTGTCTCCCGTTGCATTCATGACGTCGGCGGCCACGCTGCCGAACCCACGCGCGGTGGTCGTGCAGGCGACTGCTGCGACCCCGCAGCGCGACGAGGTGTTCGAATCCCGGTTGCACGACCGCGAGCGAACCGAGCTGACGCCCCTCATGGGTACGGCACGCCGCTGGTATGCCACGCAGGCGCTCGCGGGCCCCTCGGCGTTGCGTACGCGCGTCGCGCTGTCCACGGGCGCGGTTGCAGACGCTGATGCGGCGCTGTGGTTCAAGCTCGTGAACAACAGCAGCGTGGGCGTCACGAACCTGCAGAGCGTGGTTGGTGACCTGGCGCCGCTGGTTCGCGACTGGTCGGTGTCGCACGCGGTGGACGACGTCGCCGCGCCGGGGACGCAATACCAGCAGCGCAGCTGGAACTGGCACAGCATCTTTGCGGCACTCGCCACGCCGTCTGGCGGGTATCCGTTGCAGGTCACCACGCTGTCCAGCAACACCACCGTACCAAGTGCGCCTGTGGTGGCTGGCGGCGCGGCGTTCTACCGGATCGTGGTGCCCGCAGGCGGTTCAGTGACCGTCACCTTGAGTGCCGCGGGCGCGGCCAATCCCAATCTTCAACTCGTCGCGGTGCGGACCAAGTGATGCGCAGACTCCGCAGGGTTTCGATGATGGCGATGCTGTCCGCACTTGCCGCGGCCGTCGGATGTGGGTCGGACACCGGACCGAAGGCTGGTCCGCCCGCCAAGGTGCTGGTCACTGTTGCGCCAACCGCGACCGGTCCGGTTGCGACCCTGCTCGGCACGCTCACGGTGCGGGTGAGCGATGCGGCGGGGCTCGCGGTCTCGGGCGTGGCGGTCACGTTCGCGACCACGGGTGGAGCAACGGTCTCGCCGGCGACGTCGACCACCGACGCGGCCGGCACCGCGTCCACGCAGGTCACGCTGGGTACGATTGCCGGCGCGGTCACCGTCACGGCCAATGCCGTCGGCGTCGCGTCGGGCGCGACGTATGCCTTTACTGGCGTGGCGGGCGCGGTGAAGACCGTCCTGGTGACGCCGAAGACGGTGCGTCTCGTCTACGTGGGTGACACCGCGCGCGTGAGCGCGTCGGCGCAGGACCAGTACGGCAATCCCGCGCCCACTGGTGCCATCGCGTTCAGTACTGCTGATCCCACGCTTGCAAGCGTGGACGCCGCCGGCCTGGTCCGCGCGGTCCGGCAGGGCGGTACCACATTCGTGATCTCGTCGTCCGGGGCAAGGGCGGATACGACAACCGTCACCGTGCTGCCCGCCGGTTCATCGAATTGCACGGGCGTCGTGAGCGCCACGACGATGGCCGTCGGCGACGTGAAGACGTTCAGCGGCGCGCAGTATGGCTGCCTCTCCGGCACAGCGTCCGGCGCGGAATTCGCCCTCGTTGCATTCAACAGCTCGCGGGATTCAACTGCCGCGTATGCGGTCTCCATCACGGGCAACGGCCTGGGCGCGGCGCCCAATCCCGCGCTCGTGCCGGCGTCGTCGTTCTCCATGCGGTCATCAGACGCCGCCAGTGCGAGCGCACAACTCCGGCTGGACGAATCGTTTCACCTGTCACTGCTCGCGCGGGCACGTGCCGACCACCCGAATTTCGCCAGCGCGCGCGCGGCGCGTCGTCTCCAGCCGTTGCGCTCGGTATCCGGCCCTGGCGGCGCTACAAGCCACAGCGCGTCTGCCTTGCCTGCCACCGTCGCGGTGGGCGACATCGTCACGCTGAACGTGGCCGCGAACGGCTGCACGAGCCCCACCAACCATGCGTTGCGCGTCGCCGCCGTCGGCACGCGGTCCATCGTGCTGGCCGATACGCTCAATCCGGAGGGGGGCTTCACCGCGGCGGACTACCAGCGCGTGTCGGCCCGCTTCGACACGCTCGTCTATCCGCTCGACGTCGGCAACTTCGGTGCGCCGTCCGACATCGATGGCAACGGTCGCGTGGCACTCATCTTCACGCGCATCGTCAACGAGCTCACGGCCGCCAACTCGTCGTCGTTCGTGGGTGGCTTCTTCAACCCGCGCGATCTCTTTCCCAGGACGGATCCCGATCCGCAGTCCGCCTGCGCGAGCAGCAACGAAGGTGAGATGTTCTACCTGCTCGCGCCCGACCCCACCGGTGCGGTGAATGGCAACGTACGGCGCACCGGTTTCGTGGATAGCATCACCACGAGCGTGGTGGCGCACGAGTTCCAGCATCTCATCAACGGCAGCCGCCGGTTCTACATCAACACGGCGGCCATGGATTTCGAGGCCACGTGGCTCAACGAGGGCCTCAGCCATATCGCCGAGGAACTGCTCTATTACCGCGAGAGTGGTTTCACGCCGCGGCAGAATCTCAATGATGCCGCAGTGCGACCCACCATCGGCATCTTCAGCAACGACGCGGCGTCCAACTTTTCGCGCCTGGGGTCGTACCTCACGGCGCCAACGGCCAACTCTCCGTATGCGGACAACGACGACCTCGCAACACGCGGCGCCGCCTGGTCGTTCCTGCGATATGCGGCGGACCAGCTGGGCACCACCGACGGCACGATATGGCAACGGTTCGACGACGCCACCACCGTGGGCCTCGAAACACTCAAGAGCGTATACGGAACGGACCCCACACCGCTGTTCCGGAACTGGGCCATTGCGAACTTCCTCGACGACTTCGGCACGAATTCGGATACCCGCTTCATGCACAAGAGCTGGAACATGCGGGACATCTTCACCACGACCCTCATTCGATACCGGAAGTATCCGCTGAGCGTCGCGAGCCTGCTGGATGCGACGAAGTCTGACTTCTCCATTCGCGGCGGATCGGCGGGCTACGCCCGGCTCTCGGTGGGTGCAGGCAGGGAGGCATTGCTTACCTTCACCTCCGCTGGCGCCGTACCCAACGCGCTGCTGCAGTTCGTGCTGGTGCGCACGCGATAGCGACCTGTGCCGCCCGCTGTTGTCGCGGCGTGCTGCCTTCCACTGCAATCGCGAGGGGCTGGTGAACTCACCGGCCCCCTCGTGTGTTCGTGACCTGTAGCCCCTACTGCGGGTCGGCTATCACTGTGTCGCGCGTCCATCATGAATGAGGTTCATGCGCACATCGATCCGTTGCCAACGGAATTCCACCTTCTGGAGTGATTCAGCATGTCAGATCAGTACAGGTTCGTTCGCAGGGCGCTCTGCCG
>JAYVNZ010000057.1:0-2870 GCA_043758185.1 Gemmatimonadaceae bacterium
AGTGCGCGGATGGACTCTTCGGCGAAGAGGCGAGTGGGCGGGATCACCATGCCGGGAACGCGCATGCGCCCCAGGTGCGTGCGTGCCGCCTGCGTGACATAGGTGGGAGCATCGTCGGGAATGGCGGTGAGATCGTCCGTGGCCAGGTGGACTCGGACGGCGGAGGGGTCGGCGACCGAGGTGTGCAGAAAGCTGGTCACGATACGAGCAAATCGCGGATCCAGCACCACCACGTGCACCTGCTGCGCGTGCCACAGTGACCATTCCCGTTCGAACAGGTCGGAGCGCACCGCAATTACCAGTGCGCGTGTGTTCAGGTCACTGGCGAGTTGCCGAGCGAGCGCTCCGTGCGCATCAGTGGTCACGATCAACTGCGCGCGCCGTAGTGGCGCAGGCAGGTTGTGCGGCTGGACCTTTTCGACCACGATGGCGCGAGCATCCAGGCCGAAGTCCTCGGCCAGTTCACGCGCGATACCCAGTCCCTGATCAGCGGTTGTGGCCAGGACAACAGTGCGCAGGGCGCGGCGAGTGACCGCGCGTTGGAGGGTATCCACGAGCTGGGGCGCGGGATAGCCCTGGACGCTCGCCAGCGTGAGCAACTCCACCAGCATGGGCAGCGGCGGCGCCTGCGATTGCCTCGCATGCGGAGCATCGCTGCAGACATAGACGCCGGAGCGCGACCGCAGCTCGACGAGTCCCTCCGCGCCCAGGACGCGATACGCGGCGGCGACAGCGCGTGGATCCGCATGCAGTTCGGCTGCCATTTCGCGCGTGCTGGCAATGCGGTCGCCGCGGGACAACGCACCTGTGGCCAGTGCACGCGTCACGCGCTGGCGCAGCACATCCACCAACTCGTCGCGCCGTATGCGGGGCATGGGTCTAAACACAGGGGACACGACTCGTTTGACAGTCTGACAGTCTAACGGTCTGACAGCGGGTCATTCAGCACAACAGTCATGATCTACACAGCCCGGTCGCGCGCCACGCGACCCGGCTGTGCAGGAAATAGCTGAACAACTTATCGACCCGCTGTCAGACGAGCCGCTGCGTCAGCAGCCGGCGGGTCAGACTGTCCGACTCACCGACGCCGACCTCTTCGGCATGACCTGCAAGAAAGTACATGCGCAATACACATGATGCAGCACGACGAATGCAAGAGTGGCCAACTGCTGCATCACCACCGCAATCCGGGCTGTCAGCAAGGCTGAGCCCGCACGCAGAACCTCACCTCTATCGCAATGTTGACTGCGAAAAATCCCGTGGCATTGCATCTGCCTATGTTGACGCCCGACAAGACAACAGAGATCCGAACGAGTCCAGGTGCCGTAGGATCTCTTGAGTGTGTTCAGGGCTTTCCCTCGGCGAACGCCGCTGTGGCAGGCCGGGATGACGAACGCTAGCCCCGTCATCTCGAGTATTCAGGGCTGGTCCGCACGATGGAGGACAGTAATGTCCGAACAGAAGGAGCTCGTCATCAGCAGCGGCGACCAGCTGCTACAGCCCACAACGCGACGGAAGTTCCTGAGCGCGATGGGTGTAGGCAGTGCGGTCATCTTCCTGCCCAGCGTATTCGCGGCATGCAATGATGACAACAACGGCACGGGCACGGTCGATACGACGGCAGCGCAGTTCAAGCTCGACCTGTCGAACGACACGGGCATCCTGAATTACGCGTATGCACTGGAACAGCTCGAGGCCGCGTACTACACGGCCGCGCTCGGTTCCGCCGGATTCGCTGCACTCAGCGCCAACGAGCAGGAGGTCCTTGCCGACCTCCAGAAGCACGAAGTGATTCACCGCGAGTTCTTCAAGACGGTGTTGGGCAGTGCGGCCATTCCCACCATCTCGTTCAACTCGACGACCGTGGGCACGCTCACCGCGAGCCGCGATGTGCTGCTCAAGACGTCGCAGCTCCTCGAGGATACGGGTGTCTCCGCCTACAACGGCGCCGGCAAGTATCTCACGAGCGCTGCAAACCTGCTCGTGGCCGGCAAGATCGTGTCGGTGGAAGCACGTCACGCCGCAGCAATCCGCGACATTCGCGACGGCAGCAATGGTCGCCTCTTCGCGGGAGACGACGTGGTCGACAAGACGAGTGGTCTGGACGTGAAGGCAGAGCCGAGCACGGTGCTGGGCGCAGTTGTGAGCCTCAACGTCGTTACGAGTCCCCTGTCGCTTGGTACGGGCCCGGATGCCTCCAAGAAGACCGCCGACGCCCCTGCACCCTCCCCGGTATAACCGTCGCTCAGTCGACCTGGAGAAGACACAGTCATGGATAATCAGCCAATTCTCGACAGCATCGATCCGGAACTCATCGAGCGCCTCGCCGTCCGCAAGGCGGAGATCGATCGCGGCTCGTGGGCAAGCCCGGGTATCATTGCGGCGCTCGCCATCGGTTCCGTGCCCATCGCCCTCGGCGTTCTGAGCAAGGATCTGTACGCGCAGGGCCTGCCGGCCTCCATCAAGGGCGTGCTCGACTTTGCCCTCGCCCTCGAAATCTTCGAGAACGAGTTCTACAAGGCCGTCCTCGGCCGCAGTGCGTCCGCCGCGTTGAACAACGCCTTCGCCCCAGTGCGCGCACTGGCGCTCACGGTGCCGGGTGCGGCGAACACGCTCGACCAGATCCAGAAGCACGAAGTTGCCCACGTCGCCACGCTTCAGGCGGCTGGCGCCACCAACGTGTTCGGGCTCACGGAAGCGAGCTTTGACTTCACGGGTGCTCGTGGTGCAGGCAACGGCCCGTTTTCAAAGGCCACAACGGACCTCGCATTCCTGCTGCAGGTTGCGCAGGCGGCGGAAGACACCGGCGTGCGTGCGTACAAGGGACAGGCCGCAAACCTGATGAGCAGCCCGGGCATTCTGGAAGCGGC
>JAYVNZ010000058.1:0-2389 GCA_043758185.1 Gemmatimonadaceae bacterium
GCGTCACATGGGGCGCAAAGCTTATAACGAGCGACAGCACCTCGCCGCGGAGGCACGCAAGCTGGCGGCGCGCACACCACGAACGATCACGATTCTTCCTCCATAACCTCACGGGGACATTTCTATTGAACAAAGTACGGGGACAGTTCTATTGAACGTTGACAACGTTGACACTGGGTGGTGGCCGAGCCGGGCAAAGGGGCGTACATTAGCGGCGCCTGAATTCCGTCCCGCCGCTCGACCCTCCCCATCGTCAGAGGCTCCTGTGATCGACACTGGACTCCGCGACCGAATTCAGGCGGCACTCGGTAGCGCCTACCAACTCGACCGCGAGCTCGGCGGCGGGGGAATGTCGCGTGTGTTCGTGGCGCATGATACCGCGCTCGGACGCACGGTGGCGTTGAAGGTGCTGTCGCCCGAACTCGCCGCCGGCATCAGCATCGAGCGGTTTCATCGCGAGATCCAGGTCGCGGCGCGCCTCCAGCATCCGCACGTGGTTCCCGTGCATTCGGCCGGCGCGGTGGATGGGTTGCCGTACTACACGATGCCGTTCGTGGAGGGGGAGTCGCTGCGCGCGCGGCTCGCAAAGGACGGCGCATTGCCCCTGCGTGATGTGCACACGATTCTCCGCGACGTCGCGCGCGCACTCGAGTACGCGCACTCGCAGGGAGTGGTGCATCGCGACATCAAGCCGGACAACGTACTCATGGCCGGCAGCTCGGCTACCGTCGCCGACTTCGGGATTGCCAAGGCCATTTCGGCGTCGCGCACTGAAACGCGAGGCGCCACGCTGACGTCCGCCGGCACCAGCATCGGCACGCCGTCGTACATCGCACCCGAACAGGCGTCGGGCGATGCGAATACGGACCATCGCGCGGACATCTATTCATTCGGATGCATGGCGTACGAGCTGTTGTCCGGCCGCACGCCCTTCGGCGACCGCTCGCCGTCGAAGTTGTTCGTCGCGCACCTGTCGGAGAAGCCGGAGAATGTGACCGAGCTCCGCCCCGACACGCCGCCAGCGCTCGCCGCGCTCGTGATGCAGTGCCTCGAAAAGGATCCCGACAGCAGGCCGCAGAACGCGGAACACATCCTTCGCGTGCTGGATGCGGTGGCGAGCAGTGGCGGCCACGATGCCACGCCGGTGATCGCGCTGGCGACACGGCGCAACCTCGCCAAGGCGCTCGTGATCTACGCCGCGAGCTTCATTGCCGTGGCCATCCTGAGTCGTGCGGCGATCATCGTCATCGGGCTTCCCGACTGGGTATTTCCCGGCTCGCTGATCGTGATGGCGCTCGGGCTGCCGGTTATCCTGTTCACCGCGCTCGTGCACCACCAGACGAAGCTGGCCAGGATGCACGCGACCCTCACCCCCGGCGGCACCCCGACGGTGCACGGCACGATGACGCAGATCGCCCTAAAGGCCAGTCCGTGGATGACGTGGCGGCGCACTGCGCTGGGCGGGGCATGGTCGGTGGGAATATTCACCGTGATGGTCGGCGCCTGGATGGTGCTCCGCGCGCTCGGCATCGGGCCGGCCGGATCACTCTTCGCCGCGGGCGCGCTGAAGCAGAACGACCCCATTCTCGTGAGTGACTTCGCGAGCCCCGCGTCGGACACCGGCCTCGGCACGGTCGTCACCGAGGCACTGCGGGGCGAGCTCGCACAGTCCACGAGCCTGATGGTCGTGCCCACGAGCAAGGTGCGGCAGATGCTCGGGCGGATGAAGCTCGATGCCACAACGCGACTGGACTTTGCGCGCGCGCGGGAGATGGCCACGCGCGAGGGCATCAAGGCCATCGTGGATGGCCAGGTCCTGGCGATTGGCAGCAGCCGGGTCATCCAGGCCAACCTGGTCGCAACGCAGACCGGCGAGATCCTTGCGTCGTTCAAGGAAGCGGCGAAGACGGAGAACGACGTGGTGGGTGCGATCGACCAGCTTGCGCGGCACCTGCGGGAGCGCGTGGGTGAATCGCTGCGCAACATCCACGCGACTCCACCGTACGAGCGCGTGACGACAGGTTCCATCGAGGCGCTGCGCAAGTTCGTGGACGGGCAACGTGCATACGACGCCGGCGATACGCCACGAGGTCGCACGCTGCTGGAGGAGGCCGTGGCACTCGACAGTGGGTTTGCCATGGCGTATCGCAAGCTGGCGGTGTCATACCTCAATGAAGGGGGACAGGCAGCGAAGGGCTATGCGCTGCTCCAGAAGGCGTACGATCACCGTGCGCGGCTGAGCGACGAGGAACGCCTCTCGCTGGAGGGATACTACTTCACCCGTGGTCCCCGTCCGGACGCCAGCAGGGGGATCGCCGCATTCGAGGCGCTGCTCGAGATGGCGCCGGAGGAGCAGACCGCGCTCATCAACCTCGCCGTCCAGCTCGAA
>JAYVNZ010000059.1:0-2203 GCA_043758185.1 Gemmatimonadaceae bacterium
TGCTGGGCGGTGGGCGATGACTTCGGCCGTGTCTGGGACGGGCCGCTCGCCGTCGCGTTTCCCGAGGGTCTGCCCAGGACCACGGCGGCAATCATGAACGCCGAATATCACGCCAACCTTCCCGCGTCGATCGCGCCGGACGCGATCATGAGTGTGTATCCCACCCAGTTGCTCGAAGTGGTGTTCGGCGTCGTGATGTTCATGATCCTGTGGCACAACCGCCGCCACCTGCATCGCTCGGGATGGCTCTTCGGGTTCTATTGCGTGCTGGCCGGCATCGAGCGATTCATCGTGGAGTTCTTCCGCGCAAAGAGCGACCTGGTGGGTCCGGTCACGTCGGCGCAACTGGTTGCGATTGCCGTGACGCTGGCCGGCGCCGTCCTCATTTCGTGGCGGCGCGACAGTCGCGCGGAACTCGCACCGGCCTGACGCCTCCCCCATCACGCTTCAGGAAGGGAATGATGCCGCCCGCCCGCACCGTGCGACCCGCAGCGACCGAGTATGCGTCATGGTACGCCGGCTACATCGAGCGTGTGCCCGATGGTGACATCGTTACCGTGCTGCGCCAGGGTGGTGATGCGCTCACGTCGGCACTGGTTGCCATTCCCGATGTGAAGGGGGATCACCGGTACGCGGAAGGCAAGTGGACGGTGCGCACGGTGATTGGTCACCTGATCGATGCCGAGCGGATCTTTGCGTACCGGGCGTTGCGGATAGCGCGGGGCGACAGCACGCCGCTGCCTGGATTCGAGGAAACTGACTACGCCGCCGCCGCTGGCTCGGACGCACGCTCCATCGCCGGCCTCGCGTCGGAGATGCATGCGGTGCGGGAGAGCACCGTCCGCTTGTTCGAATCCTTTCCGGAAGAGGCGTGGACGCGGAGCGGCACCGTGAACAACGCACCGGTGAGCATGCGCGCCCTGGCGTGGATCACGGCGGGCCACGCAATGCATCATCTTGCCGTGCTGCGCGACCGTTACGAGGTGTAGTCAGGCCGTGTAGTCACGCTGCATAGTCAGCCGCGGCCGCAGGCAGAGGGTGCGCATCTCCGCCCGGGCGTGTTGGGCCTCAGGGGCCCAGGTAGCAGCAGCCACCGGCGCACGCAGACCACATCGGGTCGTCAACTGCCTGCAGCGCGAGTCCGAGCGTCACCACGGAGTCGTGCCTGGACGCTGCGACGGTGCAGGTCTTGAAGTCCGCCCTCGCGCCCCCCGTTGTCCAGTCGTGCTTGCAACTGATGAACGGTCCCGTGCCGATGGACATGTGCGTGCGCGCCCTGGGTGTGGTGTCGAGCTGTTCGAGCCGCCATTTGAGGGTGGCGCCGGTGTCCGGCAGCACAATGACGTAGTTCTCCAGCTGCGGACCAGGCTTGAGGCCATATCGCGCCTCTTCGGCATCACCCTTGTTCACGGCGCGAATGTAGACGACGCCAAATTGCGATGTGTTGATCGGGGCGATGGAGTCCTGCAGCGCAACGGCATCGACCGCCACCTTGATGCGCTTGGGCGACTTGGGCGTGGTGCATGCCGGGTCGTTCTTGCATTTCCGATCGCGTTCCTGGCCGCCGGTAAACTGCAGCTTCCTGACGAAGTCGTACAGCTCGTCGCCGGTGTAACTGTCGATCGGCTTGGTGAGTGCGCCAGGCATCTGCGCCGCAGGCGCGCGCGTTGCGGCGGGCGTCGCCACGAGTTTCACGGCGGAGTCAGCGGGCGGGGCATCGCCCTTTGCGCAGCCGAGCGCAGTGCAGGCAATGGCGACGCATGCAAGGCGGCGATGGAACGGGATCACGGGTCATCCTCGAATCGATGGGGATGGTGGTAAGGCTGATGGCCGGATACACGGCGGGTGGCAGGGATGCGTCACTGCGCCAGCAACACCGGCGTTACGAATGCCGAGGGGATGCGAATGCCTTCATGCGCGCCATCGTTGGCGCAAGCGAGGGATCTGCGTGCGCCCAGAGGGTGAGCACGCGCGATGCCCACAGCGCGCCCGTGCCGGCATCACCGCGTCGTGTGGCAAGCTCCGCGCGGTAGGCCATGGCGCGGCCGACCGACGCGGCCATGCCCGGCTCGAACACGATGTAGGGCGTGAGCGTGGGTAACGCGGTCAGGGTGAGGTCCAGGTGACGGGCGGCCGCCGCGCTATCGCCGAGGGTGGCCAGCAGCCACGACTCGGCGAGCGTGTAGTCGAGTGACATTTCACC
>JAYVNZ010000060.1:0-13821 GCA_043758185.1 Gemmatimonadaceae bacterium
AGTGAGCAGCGCTGCGCACCCATGTCGTCACCCACCAGCGTGAGGAGCCCGTTCACCATGTTGCCGGGGTCGTCCGTCGAGGCGTCGAGGCTCAGCACACGATCGATGAGATAAATGGTGCGCGTCTTCTGCCGCAGTGTCTCGCTCCGGCGATGCAGCTCGATGTGCGCCATCTCCAATTGCTCCACCGCGGCACCCACGGTTGCCTCCACGGCATCCGCGCGCCTGGTGGCACGACGCGTGTCCTCCGTCCAGCGAGCGACCTCCCGCTCCAGCGTGACGAGGCGTCCGGGATCGCCACCCCCGCCAGTGCCTGCCGCCGTGGACATTTGCTCCTGGAGCAGCCCAAGCTTGCGCTCGTACTCGGCATGCACGCGCTGCGTCACGTCTTCCAGCGTGCGCACAGCCTCCTCGCGCGCCTCGCGTTCGGCAAAGCGCGCGTAGGCGAGATCGAATAGTGCGGCAGACGGCGCCAGTCGCTCCGACGAGCGCGTGCCGAAGAACTTCCGCGTTTCGTAAAGCACGATGATCGCCGACAACTGGCCCTCGAACCGCACCCCGCGCAGCGACAGCCAGCCGGCTTCGGCCAGCTTGTCCAGCGCGAACACCGGGGCAAACTCGTCGGAGTGGTCGCCGAAATCAACGAAGCTGCCCGCCGCGGCGATGGCAATGCGCTCGCGTGTGGGCAGGTGGTCGAACGTGGTCTCCAGCTTCGTCCGCGTCACGGTATCACCGGCGGGCGTGAGCCGGTCCACGAGCATCCCGTGCCGCGCATCGAAGCGCACCAGCGCAATCTGGGCAAACCGGTCGACTTCCGTGAGCGCGTCGGCGAGCGCGAGCAGCGCGGCATCGATGTCCGGGGCCACGCTGAGCGCGTGCGCGAGCGTAGCGAGCGTGCGAGGGGGCATCCGGCGAGGTAGGGAAGCACCGGCCGCAGGTTGCGGCGGAGGGGAAAAGTGAACGGGGCGCCGGCGCGACGTCAATCGCAGTCCGCGTCCTCACGCAAGATATGCGAGGACGCGCGCCACACGAGTGACCAGGCGTGAATTGCTTGACTCTCCCTGCATCGCGGATAGGTTTGACCGCGATGCCGACTCGCACGCTCCAGCTCGTGTTGCACTATGACGGAACGAGCTTCAGTGGATGGCAGCGGCAGCCGGACCGGCGCACCGTTCAGGGTGTGCTCGAGGACGCCATGGGGCGGCTGTGCGCCGCGCCGGTGGCGGCACTCGGGTCAGGAAGAACGGATGCGGGCGTGCATGCGCGCGGCCAGGCGGTGGGCGTACGCGTACCAGAGCGATGGAGCGCGGTGGCGCTCAGGCGCGCCCTGAATGCCATTCTTCCGCACGACATGTGGGTTGCCGCGGCCCACACCATGCACGACACCTTTCATGCGCGATACAGTGCGACATCCAGGCGGTACAGCTACTACGTGGGCACCGATGACGGCGCAGCCTCGCCCTTTCGTCGCGGCACCGAGTGGGCACTCGTCAAGCCCCTGCACCGGGATGTCCTGGATGCCGCGGCAGCCCTCATCACGGGCGAGCACTGCTTTCGCGCGTTCGCCGTGCGCGGCACCGCGCCGGCGGACGACACCCATCGCTGTCACATCGCCGAGGCACGCTGGCGTGACCGGGTTGGCGGCCTGGTATTCGAAATCGAGGCCAATCGCTTCCTGCATCACATGGTGCGCTTCCTCGTGGGTACCATGACGGATGCAGCACTGGGACGCCGCCCGCTGGCCGACATCACCACGTTGCTCGCGGCCAGCACCAACGACGACGTATCCGCTCCGGCGCCCGCGCATGCGTTGTTCCTGGATGTGGTGCGGTATCCAGCGGCACTCTACCAGGTACCGGAGGCATGAAGATCCTCCTTGCCACCGCGTCCACCGAAGACGTGGCGTGGGGTGCGGCGCATGGCATGCTGGATGGCGTGCTTACAAGCCCCCGCCTCATCGCCGACGAATCGGTGATGGATGCGCGGGCGCACTTGCTGGAGCTCTGTCGCCTGGTGCACGGGCCGATTTTCGCGTCCGTGCAGGCGCTCGATGCGTCCACCGCGTACCGGGACGGAAAGGAGTTGGCGAAGCTCTCCGACCAGATCATCGTGCTGCTCCCGCTGGTGGAGGACACGCTGGGCGCCATGCGTCGCTTGCACGCGGACGGCATTCGCGTGGCCACGTCGCACGTCTACAACACAGCGCAGGCCCTGCTGGCCGTGCGGGCGGGTGCGTCCAGCGTGGTCACCGCGCTGGACCAGCTCGATGCGGCAGGACACGACGGCGTCGGGGTGGTACGCGACATTCGCGCGGCATTCGACAGCTCTGCCGCCGAGTGCGACATCATCGCGGCCAATCCGTCGTCGCCAACGCAGTTTGGCGCGTGCGCCATGGCGGGCGCCGATGCCGCCGCCCTGTCGTACGAACTCTGTCGCGCCCTTCTCATCCACCCACTGACCGACCGCGGCATCGAGCACTTCCTCGGTGACGTGGCGCGTCTTCGCCGATCCTGGCCAGGCTACTGATGCGCGTCAGCTTTTCCATTCTCCTGGTGGCGGGCGCTGCCGCCTGCAGCGGTTCTGCCGTCGATTCCGGTGCGCAGAGTGCGCGCGCGGGTGATGCACCTCGCGCCGCGACCGTGGCAGCCTCGCGCCGCACCGCAATCACGGACGCCGTGGCGAAGGTGGCGCCCGCGGTGGTGACCGTGCAGACGGAAGTCGTCCAGCGCGTGCAGGCGGACCCGTTCGAATCCTTCTTCGGCGGCGGCGGGCCCAGCACCCGGTCGTCGGCCGGCCTCGGCACCGGATTCATCATCCGCCCGGACGGCATCATCGTCACGAACGCGCACGTGGTCGCGGGCGCCACGACCATCACCGTCATGCTCCGCGACGGCACCACGTATCCGGCCAGGCAGATCGGCACCGATGAAACGAATGACCTGGCCGTGCTGCAGGTCTCCGCGAAGAACCTGCCGGTGGCGCCACTCGGCGACTCCGACAACCTGCTCGTCGGCGAATGGGCCATCGCCATCGGCAACCCGTACGGCTTCATGCTCGGCAACGCGGAACCGAGCGTCACGGCCGGCGTCATCAGCGGCGTGGGGCGCAATCTCGTGGCGCGTGGTGAGGGGACGTCCGCGTACTTCGACATGATCCAGACGGATGCGTCCATCAACCCTGGCAACTCGGGTGGGCCGTTGGTGAGCGCGGATGGCGAGGTGGTGGGGGTCAACTCCTCCATCTACTCCACCAGCGGCGGATCCATCGGGCTTGGGTTCGCGATTCCGATCAACAGGGCGCGCCGCGTGGCGGACGACCTCATCACGCACGGCCGCGTTCGCCGGCCCTGGATCGGCGTGCGGCTCGACCAGCCGCGTACGGAAAACCCTCGCGACTACATCGCACGCGGTGCACGCGTCGCCTCGGTGACACCTGGCTCGCCCGCCGAACGTGCCGGCCTGCGAGCCGGGGACCTGCTGGTGCGCGCGAGAACGCGCACCATCCGGAATCGGTTCGACTGGGATGCGGCGCTGCTCGACCTCCGCGTTGGCGAGCAGGTGCCGCTCGTTGTGCACCGCACCCTTGGCGACGTGAACGTGAATGTGACGATTGCCGACCTGCCCGAAGTGACAGCGCAGAAGGTGCAGGTGCTGCGCGAGCTCGAGCTCGTGACGCTGACCCCAGCCATCCGGGCGGAGCGCGGCATCCGGACGGAAAAGGGAGCGTTGGTCTACCGGGCAAGCGACCGCATCACGCAGGAACTGCAGATCCTGCCGGGCGATGTGATTGTCGCGGTCAACCGGTCGCTCATCGGGTCGGCAGAGGACGCATCGCGCGCGCTCGACTATTATGCGGGACGGGGACCGATACGCCTGATCTGCGAGCGCGAGGGGCAGACCTTTCCCATTGATTTTGTGATTCGATGACGGTGCACGACCGCTACTCGTCCCCGCTCTCCGAGCGCTATGCCTCCCGGGCGATGCTCGAGCTGTGGTCACCCCAGATGCGCCACGGCCTGTGGCGTCGCCTGTGGCTGGCCCTCGCGGAAGCGGAGCAGCAACTCGGCGTGCCCATTCCGGAAGAGGCACTGCAGCAGATGCGCGCCAACCTCGACACCATCGATTTCGATGGCGTGGCGGTCTACGAGCGTCGCTTCCGGCATGACGTGATGGCGCACGTGCACGCCTTTGGCGACGTCGCCCCGTCGGCCCACAAGTACATCCATTTCGGCGCCACGAGTGCATTCGTCACCGACAATGCGGACCTGATCCTGATGCGTCGCGGCTTGCGATTGCTGCGCGGGCGGGTGCTGCGGGTGTTGCGCGCGCTGGCTGCGTTCGCGCGCGAGTGGCGTGCCGAGCCAACGCTGGGCTACACGCACCTCCAGCCGGCGCAGCCCACAACGGTGGGCAAGCGCGCCACGTTGTGGATGCAGGACCTGGTGCTCGACCTCGCGGACCTCGACTACCGCATTGCAACGCTCCCATGCCGCGGGGTGAAGGGC
This sequence comes from Gemmatimonadaceae bacterium, assembly GCA_043758185.1. Classification (GTDB taxonomy): domain Bacteria; phylum Gemmatimonadota; class Gemmatimonadetes; order Gemmatimonadales; family Gemmatimonadaceae; genus AG11. The sequence continues at coordinate 4,505 of JAYVNZ010000060.1, forward strand.
ACCACCGGCACACAGGCGAGCTTCCTGGAGATCTTCGAGGGTGATCACGCCAGGGTGCGGGAGCTGGACCGGCTGGTGACCGCGGCCATCGGATTCACGCACTCGATTCCGGTGAGCGGCCAGACCTACTCGCGAAAGCTCGATGCGCACGTGCTCGGCGTCGTGTCCGGCATTGCGGCGAGCGCCGCCAAGTTCAGCGCGGATATCCGGATGCTTCAGGCGTTCGGTGAAATCGAGGAGCCGTTCGAGAACGACCAGATCGGCTCGTCGGCCATGGCCTACAAGCGCAACCCGATGCGCTCCGAGCGCATTGCGTCCCTGGCGCGATTCGTCGGATCGCTGGAACCCAATGCCAACCAGACGCATTCGGTGCAGTTCTTCGAGCGGACGCTGGACGACAGCGCCAACCGCCGGCTGGCCATCCCCGAATCATTTCTCGCCACGGACGCCATCCTCAGCCTCATGGAGAACGTCGCGTCGGGCCTCGAAGTGCATCCGGCCCGCATTCGGCGCCGGCTGATGGACGAGCTGCCATTCATGGCGACGGAAGAGTTGATCGTGCGCGCCGTGCGCGCTGGTGGCGACAGACAGGAAGCCCACGAGCGCATTCGCGGCTACAGCATCGCGGCTGCGCGCGCACTCAAGGACGGTGCGCCGAACAACGACCTGCTCGACCGCATCGCCGCGGATCCCGCGTTCGGCATCGATCGCGCCGAGCTGGAGCGCGCGATGGATCCGCAGCGGTTCGTGGGCCGCGCGCCCGAGCAGGTTGACGAATTCCTCAGCGAGGTCGTCGACCCGTTGCTCGCGGAGCGGGGTGCAGACGAGCCGGAGCACGAGGCGGTGCGCGTATGACAGCCGCTGCGGTCGACCTGCTCCCCCTGCCCCTCCTGCGCAGCGGCAAGGTGCGGGAAGTGTACGAGGTGGACGCCGACCGCCTCTTGCTGGTGGCGAGCGATCGCGTGAGCGCGTTCGACGTCGTGATGCACGAGCGGGTGCCGCACAAGGGCGCCGTGCTCACGCAGCTGACGGCCTGGTGGCTGCGACAGTTCGACACCTTGGTGCCCAACCACCTGCTCGCGTCGACCGCTGACGACATCATCGCCGCCGTCCCCGCCCTGGCTCCGCATCATCAGGCGCTCGCTGGCAGGGCGATGTTGTGTCGCCGCACGGAGGTGTTCCCGGTGGAATGCGTGGTGCGTGGCTATCTCAGCGGCTCCGCATGGAAAGAGTACTCGGCCAGCGGCACGCTCGCCGGAGAGCCACTGACCCAGGGTCTTCGCGAAAGCGATCGGTTCGACCCGCCGCGCTTCTCACCGGCGACCAAGGCCGAGGCGGGCCATGATGAGAACATCCCCATGCGCGAGGCGCGTCGCGTGCTTGGCGCCGATGTCGCGGATCGGCTGGAGCAGCTGAGCCGGCTGGTGTACGCGCGGGGCCGTGACATCGCGGCCGCGCGCGGGATCATCATCGCTGATACCAAGTTCGAGTTCGGCCGCGATCGCGATGGCGCGATCCGGCTGATCGATGAAGTACTCACCCCGGACAGCTCGCGTTTCTGGCCAGCCGACCGCTACGCGCCAGGTGGCGTGCAGCCGAGCTTCGACAAGCAGCCGTTGCGCGACTATCTGGACGCCGAACGGCGCGCCGGACGCTGGAATGGAGATGCACCGCCCCCCACACTCCCCGACGCGGTAATCGCGGCGACGAGTGCGCGGTATCTCGACGCATACCAGCGTATCACCGGCGAGCCGCTCGCTCTCCCCGACCTCTGACCACATCCTCGTGAGCTTCGCCCGGGAAGGACTCGTCTTCATTGCCATCGCCGCCCTGATCGCCGCGGGCACCTACGCGCTGGCACTCAACCGCCGCTCGTGGCCGCTGTGGCTGCTGGCATTCCTGTTGACCATCATCGCACTGTGGGTCGCGTACTTCTTTCGCGATCCCGAGCGGACGGGGGAGCGCGGCGACCAGGTGGTCATCGCGCCCGCCGATGGCAAGGTGGTGCTGATCGAGGACGTGGACGAGCCGGCCTTCATGGGCGGCCGCGCACACCGCGTGTCGATCTTCATGAACGTGTTCAACGTGCACGTGAATCGTTATCCGGTGAGCGGCGTCGTCCGCTTCGTGAAATACAATCCGGGCAAGTTCCTGAATGCGGCGGCAGAAAAGTCGAGCACGGAAAACGAGCAGATGTCCGTGGGCATCGAGACGGCGCGCGGGCGCATCCTCACGCGCCAGATCGCTGGCCTCATCGCTCGGCGCATCGTCACGTACAGCACGGTGGGCGAGGCGGTCACCCAGGGTGATCGCATGGGCTTGATCCGGTTCGGCTCGCGCGTGGATGTCTTCCTCCCGATGGATGCGGTGATCAAGGTAAAGATCGGTGACATGCCGGTGGCCGGATCGACGGTGATTGCGGAGCTCGCGCGGCGATGACGGTCACCAAGCTGGGACGCCCCCGGCGTCCGAAAATGCGCCAGGCGGTCGTGATCTTTCCCAGCGGCCTCACGCTCGGCAACCTGTTCTTTGGTGTCTTCGCCATCATCACGGCGTCGCGCGGGGATATTCGGCAAGCCGGCATCTACGTGCTCTTCGGCGGAATCTTCGACGCGTTCGACGGCCGCGTCGCGCGCGCCACGAATGCCGGGAGCGCCTTTGGCGAGGAACTCGACTCCCTGGTGGATGCCATCTCGTTCGGCCTCGCGCCGGCGATGATCATGTACTTTGCGGTGCTCAATCGCGATGGGTGGGACTGGATCTTCGTGTTCCTCTTCGCGGCTGCCGCCGTGATGCGCCTCGCGCGCTTCAATATCGAGCAGGCCGGCACGGCAAAGACGTATTTCTCGGGGCTGCCGAGTCCGGCGGCGGGCTGCACGCTCGCGTCGTACTACTGGTTCAGCCAGTCGTGGCTCTACAACTACGGGGCAATCGGCAATCTCCCCTGGACGGAGATGCTGCGCTTTCTCATGGTCATCCTGGCCGTGATGATGATCAGCCCCATCCCGTATCCCATCTTTCCGCGGACGGGATTACGCAGCGTGCGCGCGGTGGCAGCGACACTCCTGCTGATTGTGTTGGTCACGTTGATGGCCACAAAGCGATTCGAATACTTCTTCCCCCTCATGCTCATTTACGTGGCGTGGGGCATGGTGCGGTGGGGGTTCGCCCGCCTGTTCGAGCGCCGCCAGCCCACCCTCCCGTATGACCTGTCCGAGGGAGAGGACGACGAGGACGAGGAGGAGGACGACGACTTCGTGCCGGGCGTCGCGTCGGTGCAGACGTTGCGTCCCGCTGGGCGCGACGTGCGCCCGCCGCGCGAGGATCGCCCGAAGCGCGGTCGTGGGAGGGAGGATGCCGCAGCCAAGCCGGACCGGACGGAAGACCGGCCACCTCGAGCGGATCGCGCGGACCGGCCCGAGCGGCCTCAGCGCACGGAAGTCGAACGCGCCGAACGCGCCGCACGACGTGAGAAGCGCGAGAAGCGTGATGCGGGCACACCGCGCCCGGAACGCACGCCGCGCCCGCCTCGCACGGACGTGATACCGGTGGGCCTCGACGTCGCTCCGGTCGACGAGAGTCCGTATGCGCCGATCGCGCCACTCGCGGTGGGTGATGCGACAGAGATACTCCTGCCGAACGACGCACCCGCTGCATCGCCCGATGGGCTCGAGGGTGCGCCCGCACGGAAGCGGAAACGCCGTCGGCGGCGCGGGGAGCGCAAGGAGCGCAACCCGTTGGACGTTGGATCCGCAGGCGACGCCGGTGAGGCTGGCGACAGTGGTGGCAACGACGGCGACGATTCCGTCGACGACGGTCCGGAGGACATCGACGCGCGGCCCGCGCACGTCACCCCGCCGCCGGCCACGCTCGCTGGACATGTCAACACGCTGGCGCCATTGCCGTCCCCGCAGTCCGCTGCGCCCGCACCGAGCGATACGCCAGTGCCGACGGCTGCCCCCGCTCCGTTCCCCTCTCCTGATGCGCACGAATGACCTCTACACGCTATCGCGTCGCCATTCATGTGGTGCCACGCAAGGGATTGCTCGATCCGCAGGGCAAGGCAGTGGCCGACGCGCTGCATACGCTGGGTTTTGCCAGCGTGGCCAGCGTGCATGTGGGTCGTCACCTGGTGCTCGAGATCGACGCCGCCAGCGAGGCCGAGGCGAAGGAACTGGCGACGCGCATGTGCGCGCAACTCCTCGCCAACCCCGTCACGGAAGATTTCGAGCTCGCCACGGTGTCTGTCGCATGAAGTTCGGCATCGTGACGTTTCCCGGCAGCAACTGCGACTACGATGCGTATCGCGCCGTCGTCGACGCGCTGGGACAACAGGCTGTGTACCTGTGGCACAAGGATCACGACCTTCAGGATGCGGACGTGGTGATCCTGCCGGGCGGCTTCAGCTACGGCGACTACCTGCGCGCCGGCGCCATTGCGCGGTTCAGTCCCATCATGCGCGAAGTGGTGGCACATGCCGAGCGCGGAGGGCCCGTGCTCGGCATCTGCAACGGGTTTCAGAGTGCGTGCGAGGCAGGACTGCTGCCCGGCGCTCTATTGCGCAACGCCTCGCTCAAGTTCGTGTGCGCCCCCATCGGCCTGCGCGTGGACCAGGCGAACACGATGTTCACCGCCGGGTATGACGATGGGCAGGTCATCACCCTGCCCATCGCGCACGGCGATGGACGCTACAGCGCCGACGACGCCACGCTGGATCGGCTCGAGGGCGAAGGGCACGTGGTCTTTCGGTATGCGCCCGACTCGCTCCAGGCCATGGAGTCGTACAATCCGAATGGCTCCATGCGTGACATCGCCGGCATCGTGAACGCGCGCGGCAACGTACTCGGCATGATGCCCCACCCCGAACGCGCCGTCGATCCACTCCTCGGTGCCGCCGATGGGCTGCCGTTGTTCGAATCCATCCTTCATCGCGTCGCCGCCTGACGAGGAGCATTTCATGCGCCATCTGTTCGTGCTGGCCCTCATGTTCACCGCATCGCCCCTGCTCGCGCAGTCTGCGACGCGCGCCATCTCGCCGGGGATGAAGAAGTCGCAGGTCATCGCGGCGCTCGGGCAGCCCGCCACTGCCCGCACCGTGGGCGACGACACCTATCTCTTCTACACCAATGCGTGCGGTCGCAAGTGCGGCATGAACGACCTCGTCATCCTGCACGCCGATAGCGTGACGGATGCGATCTTCCGCTCGCCCTCACGCCACTACACCGGCACGAGCAGCTCGCCCAGCGCCGTTGCACCCAGCTCGGCAGCGCATGCTCGACCAGCCGCCGCCCGTGCGCCAATGGCCATGAAGCCGGATTCGACACCGAAGCGGCCCGTGCGAATGAAGCCAGGCCCACCCAATGACACACGACCGTCCATCCCACTCGATCGCCCCGTGATCAAGCCCGCGTCCACGCCCAAGCCCGCTCCCAAGTCCCCGTGACCGTTACCGCTCGTCCTGGCGACCCGGCCATCACCCCTGCGCTCGTCGCCGAGCACGGCCTCACCACCGACGAATTCGATCGCCTCGTGGCCATGCTTGGCCGCGGCCCGACCTTCACTGAATTGGGTATCGTGAGCGCGCTGTGGAGCGAACACTGCTCGTACAAGCATTCGCGGCCGCTCCTGAAGACGCTTCCCACAAAGGCGCCGTACGTGCTGCAGGGCCCGGGCGAAAATGCGGGTGTCATCGCCATTGGCGACGGCCTCGCCGTGGCCTTCAAGATCGAGTCGCACAATCATCCGTCTGCGGTGGAGCCATACCAGGGCGCCGCTACCGGCGTGGGTGGCATCCTGCGCGACGTCTTCACGATGGGCGCGCGACCGATCGCGCTGCTCAACTCCCTGCGCTTCGGGTCGCTCGACTCCGCGCGTGTGCGCTACCTGTTCGCCGGCTGCGTCAAGGGCATTGGCGATTACGGCAACTGTGTCGGCATTCCCACCGTGGCTGGCGAGGTGGTGTTCGATCCCGCGTATGAAGGCAATCCGCTCGTCAACGCGATGTGCGTCGGCCTCCTGAAGGAGGAGGAGTTGATGCTTGCGGTGGCGCAGGGCGTTGGCAACCCGATCATCGCGGTGGGCGCACGCACCGGGCGCGATGGCATTCACGGCGCGTCGTTCGCGTCAGAAGATCTCTCGGAAGCCAGCGAGGCAAAGCGTCCGCGCGTGCAGGTGGGCGATCCGTTCACGGAAAAGCTGCTGCTCGAAGCCAGCCTCGAGCTCATTCACAGTGGTCACATCGTGGCCATCCAGGACATGGGCGCGGCAGGCCTCGTGTCGTCGTCCGCGGAAATGGCCGCGCGTGGGGACGTGGGCGTCACAATCGACACGCTCAAGGTGCCGGCGCGTGAAGAGGGTATGACACCATATGAGTTGCTGCTGAGTGAGAGCCAGGAGCGCATGCTCGTGGTGGCGAAGGTTGGCCACGAGGACGCGGTCCGCGCCATTCTCGAGAAGTGGGACCTCACCGCCGCTGTCATCGGCGAGGTGATTGCCGAGCCGGTGTATCGTGTCACGGAAGGCGATCGCGTTGTCGCGGAGTTTCCCGGTATCCGGCTCGTGACGGATTGCCCGATGTACGAGCCCGAGGCGCGCGAGAGTGATGACATCCGTCGTCGTCGCGCGGAAGATGTGCACGCAATCACGGAAAAGCCGGAAGAGGCGGATCCAGTGTGGACGCTGGAGGAGCTGCTCCGGTCTCCCACCATCGCAAGCAAGCGATGGGTCTACCAGCAGTACGATCACACGGTGCGCACGGGAACTGTCGTTGGGCCGGGCGGCGATGCGGCGGTGGTCCGCATTCGCGGCACCGACAAGGCCATCGCGCTCAAGACGGACTGCAATGGCCGCTACGCGTACCTGGAGCCGCGTGTAGGCGCGCGCATCGCAGTGGCCGAAGCGGCGCGCAATGTCGCATGCACGGGTGGCCGCCCCATGGCCATCACCAACAACCTGAACTTCGGCAATCCCAAGCGACCCGAGGTCTACTTCCAGTTGAAGGAAGCAGTGGCCGGCATGGGCGAAGCGTGCCTTGCCCTCGGCACACCGGTCACGGGGGGCAACGTGTCGCTGTACAACGAGAATCCCACAGGAGCGGTGTATCCCACGCCGGTTGTGGGCATGGTGGGCCTCATCGACTCGCTCGCGCACATCACGCGCTCGGCATTCTCGCCCGACAACGATGGCGACGCCATCGTCCTGCTCGGCGAGAACACCGATGAGATTGGCGGCAGCGAGTATCTCCAGCGCATTCACGGTGTGGTGGCCGGGGCGCCGCCACACTGTGATCTCGAGGCGGAGCGCGTGCTGATCAAGGCGCTGCTCGAGGCGATCCGCGATGGCAACGTGCACTCCGCGCACGACTGCGCGGACGGGGGCCTTGCCGTCGCGCTGGCGGAATGCGTCATGATGGAGCGCGCGCGCCCTACGGGTGCCGTCATCGACCTGTCGGCGTGGTCGGCGCTTCCCACGCGCGCGCTGCTCTTCGGCGAAGCGCAGGCTCGCGTCGTCGTCAGCACGGGCAACGCCACCGCCGTGCTGGCGACGGCGAAGCGGCATGGCGTACCCGCCGCCGTCATCGGCACCGTGCGCTGCGCCGCTGGCCAGCTCGACATCACGATTGGCGAGACGCGACTCACGGCGCACGTTGCGCAGCTCGCCGACGCCTGGCATGAGGCGATTCCCCGCATCATGCAGCGCAGCGCTTCGGCGCAGGACGTCGCACTCGCTTCCGACTCGGTGGTGTGAATCATGTGTGGCATCTTTGGCGTGCGCGGGCACCCGGACGCGGTGGCGCTGACCAAGCTGGGACTGTTTGCGCTGCAGCACCGCGGACAGGAATCCTCCGGCATCGTCGCGGTTGACGGCGGGGCCGCGCGCGGCGTCCGCAGCATGGGCCTGGTATCGGACATGCCACTGGCGCAGCTCGATGCGCTGCATGGCACGCTGGCCATCGGACATACGCGCTACAGCACGGCTGGCTCGTCCACCATCGAGAACGCGCAGCCGGTGCTCGTGAGTTCGCGGGGTGGACACATTACCCTCGCGCACAATGGGAACATCACCAACGCGGGCGAGTTGCGCGTCGACCTTGAGGAGCTCGGGTCGATCTTCTCGTCGTCCATGGACTCCGAGGTGATCGTGCATCGCCTCGCCCGATCTCCCGCCGATGCGCCCGAGCTGCGGCTCGCCGACGCGCTCGCGCCGGTCGAAGGCGCCTTCAGCCTCGTCATGGCGCTCGGTGACACACTGCTCGCGGCGCGCGATCCGCGCGGCTGGCGGCCGCTCGTAATGGGCCGGCTCAATGGCGCCCCCGTGTTCGCGTCCGAGACCTGCGCACTCGACATCGTGGGCGCCACCTACGAGCGCGACATCGACCCCGGAGAGATCTTCGCCGTGGATGCGTCGGGCGAACGTTCCATTTTCCCATTCGAAAAGCGGGACCTCAAGCGCTGCGTGTTCGAGCACGTGTACTTCGCGCGACCGGACAGCCGCATCTTCGGCGGCTCGGTCGATCGCGCGCGCCGAGCACTCGGCCGCCGGCTCGCGCAGGAGTGCCCTGCCCCCACTGCCGACCTCGTGTTCAGCGTGCCCGATTCGTCCAACTCCGCGGCCATCGGCTTCGCGGAGGAGAGCAACCTGCCGTACGAGCTCGCGCTCATTCGCAACCACTACGTTGGGCGCACCTTCATCCAGCCCACGCAGGCCACACGCGATGCAAAGGTGCGGCTCAAGTACAACGCCGTGCGTGAAGTGCTGGCCGGCAAGCGCGTGGTCATGGTAGATGATTCCATCGTGCGCGGCACTACCACGCGAGGGCTGGTTACCCTCGTGCGCGCTGCGGGTGCACTCGAGGTGCACATGCGCGTGAGCTCCGCGCCCGTTACTGGCCCGTGCTACTACGGCATCGATACGCCAAGCCGTGACGAGCTGATTGCCGCCAACAACAACCTCGAGGAAATCCGCGCGTCGCTCGGTGTGGATTCCCTTGGCTATCTCTCGCTCGACGGCATGTTGCAGTCAGTGCCCACGGGCCCCGAGGGGTTCTGCCATGCGTGCTTCTCTGGCGACTATCCAACGCCGCCGCCAACCGATCCGGACAAGTTGCGATTCGGCTGCGGCTGTTGATCCCCTCTCGCCAATCAGGCGGTCACGCTGAAATAGCAGATTAAACCACAGAGTTCACAGAGGACACGGAGGACGTCATCGGGGGAAGCAAGGGCTTCCTGCGCCTCCCTAAGGAAAACTCTGTGTCCTCTGTGTCCCCTGTGGTTTATTTCCTGCGCCCCGTCGTCGAGCATGATGCCTGCATGGTGCAG
>JAYVNZ010000061.1:0-7728 GCA_043758185.1 Gemmatimonadaceae bacterium
TTGCCTTGTCGGTGGCTACCGCGCCCACGCGCTGTGCGTCGATGTCTGCAAAGGTGTCACCATCGCTGCATGCCCAGCCGCTGCCCGTACCGTCAGGCGTGCGAACTGTTGCGGTCATGGTCACCACGGCACTCGAGTCGTACGCGAACAACCCCTTCGAATTCGCGAGGGCTGTGGCACCAGCGCGACACTCGATGAAGCCGGTGGCCACCAGGCCGGCCGCGCGCGCCTGATCGGTCACCTTCTTCGCCGCCTGCGCGCGCTCCGCTGGCGACGGAAGCGAGATGATGCGCGACTTCTCCGGCGGATAGTCCTGCGCGCCCAGCTCCGGCATCCGCTCCGGGTTCGGCGGCACGAGCTTCGCGATCTCTGCCGCTTCCTTCGCCGCGGCCGCTAGCGACGCCTCGTCCACGCGATTGGTCGTCACGCTCGCGGAACGTCCATTGACGAGTGCCGTGATGGTGACGGCCGTATCGCGGTTCTCGCCGCTCGTCGTCACCTGGTTGAGTGCGAACCGCGTGTCAGCGCGCGCGGCGCTGACGATGCTCACGCGCGTCTCGTCCGCCGGCGAATTCTTCAACGCGCGCTTTGCGAGTTCCTCGGCATCGGTGCGGGAGAGGATCTCGACGGGCGCGTACAGGCTGCGCGAAATGAGGGAGCTCATGCCTTGCGTCCCGTGTTGATGATGTTGGTCTGCGTGAAGAGCGCGGGCGGGCAGCCGTGGCTCACGGAGTTGCTCTGGCCGGGCTGGCCCTTGGCGTCGCCGAATGCGCCGCCCAGTTGATAGCTGCGCGGACCGCCAATCACCTTCATCGAGCCCCAGAACTGCGGCGTCTTGAACTGGTACGCCACGTCCTTCAGCATGCCGACGATCTTGCCCCCCTTCACCTCGTAGAACACCTGGCCGGCGAACTGGCCGTTGTACCGCTGCTGGTCGATGGAGAACGACCCGTCGCCCACGATCGCGATGCCCTTGTCCATCTGCGCGATCATGTCCTCCCACACGTAGTCGTTCCTTCCCGCCTGGATGGACACGTTCGGCATGCGCTGGAACTGCACGTCGGCCCAGCTCTGTGCGTACGAACAACCATAGCTCTTCACCGGCTTGCCGACGCGTCGGTAGTAATCGGCAAGCATGGACGCCTGCTCGCGCGTGGTCTGGTAGTCCACGAACACGCCGCCTTTGATGATGTCGAACTTCGTGGGCTTCACGGCTTCGTCATCCCAGCCGATGGCACCGAGTGAGCCGGGTTGCTCGCGATCGCCGACGACGTTCATGATGTCGCTCCCGAACTTGAGCTTGCCGAGCACCTTGTCTGGCGGCGCCACGAAACTCGTGCCGGCGTAATTCGCCTCGAAGCCAAGCGCACGGTCGAGCTCCGTAGGATGCGCCACCGTTTCATGCACCGTGAGCCACAGGTTCGACGGATGAAGCAGCAGGTCATAGCGGCCCGGCTCCACCGACTTTGCGGTGAGTTTCGCGACGGCATCGTTCGCCCATCGCGTCGCATTCTCGCCGAGCTTCGCGTCGAGCACGTGCTCGTAGCCCAGGCCCATGGGGGCGACATCGTTGCTCTGCCGCGTCTGGAAGTCGGTGCGATCGTCGGACACGGCCGTGATCGACATCGACGGGTACGTGCGGTAGATGACTTGCACCAGATAGGATCCGTCGCTCGTCATCAACGTCTTCTCCTCGCGGAGAAAGAACATGCTGGACTGCACGTTCCGCACGTTCTTCACCTTCGCAGCCGCCTCGTTCGCAGCGAGCAACAGCGCAACCTTCTCGGGAATGGGGACGGAGAAGGGATCGATCCGGATCGGGCTCTTCCACTCACCCACCTGGTTGCCGGGCGTGGGCGCCAGAACCACAGGCTTGAGCTGGCTCGCGCGGTTCGCCTTCGCCTGTTCGAGCGCGAGTCGCGTGACGCCGGCGATCGCATCCGTTGTCAGGTTGTTCGTGGCCGCGAAGCCCCACGCGCCATCCACCAGGGTGCGCACCCCAAGTCCGAAGGTGTCGGTGTCACCGACGCCAATGACGATCTTGTCGCGCGTGGCCACGTTCTGCTGGCGACGCGCACTCACGCGCACGTCGGCATACGATGCACCTCCGGACCTGGCGACGTCGAGCGCCACCTGCATCAGCGCGCGGACCGCGGGATCGCCAGGGGTGGACACGGTGGCGGCGTACGCGTCGGCGCCTGCGAGAATCCGCGAGCCAACCGCGGCCGTCGCGGCGGCGGCCGCCGAAGTCTTGAGGAAGTTGCGTCGGGACTGTGTCACGGGCTCTGGAGTGGGAGGGAACTGGAATCCAATATACGGAGCAGGGGCGTGGAGCGTTCGCGCCTCGCGGCTCCGTCCACTCACGCGGCAGCCTCGTCCGTCGGCACCACGCGACCGACACCGAGACGACGCAGCACGGCGGGCATGGTCGCGGCCTGCCCCACCAATGACAGCGCCACCGTGCCCGCCGTCATCACGATGATCAGGTCTCGGCCCTCGCTGGCGTCGGGAAGGGCAAGTGCGAGGACGAGAGACAGCGCTCCCCGCAGTCCTCCCCACGTCATGATCACCAGCCACGACGCCGGCAGGCGTTCCGTCGTGCGAGAGACCAGCGCGCCCGCGACGCCGACCACGATTGCCCGCGCGAAGAGCGTCGCGATGGCCGCAAGAACGATCAGGAACCAGTTGGCCAACAGGAGACGCAATGAGAGCTGCGCACCGAGCAGCAGGAAGACCCCCGAGTTCAACGCGAAGGCGAGCCACTCCCAGAAGCTGTCCACCGACGCCCGCGTGTTGGCGGTCATCGGGTGGTGGCGGCCAGTGTTGCCACACACGACTCCCGCCACCACCGTAGCGATGACGCCGGAGCAGTGCAGCTGCTCCGCGACGATGAACGCACCGTAGGCCGCGATCGTCGTCAGCGTGATCTCGATGGCGGCATCGTCGACGCGCGTGCGAATGTGGGAGACGCCCCACCCGATGAGGGCACCGAGCACCGCGCCGCCGACAGCGATCCGCGCGAAGTCCATCGCGAGCGAGCTCGCCGACGACGCCTCACCCGCGAAGAAGGCGAGCATCAGCGTAAGGAACACGATCGACGTGCCGTCATTCAGGAGGCTCTCGGATTCGACGAGCACGTGCAGCCGCCGAGGAGCGCCGAGCTGGCGGAACAACGCGGTGACGGCGACGGGATCCGTCGCGGCAATGACTCCACCGAAGAGGAAGGCGGTCTGCCACGTGAGGTGGCCGCCGGTCAGCAGTGCGGCGCCGACGAGTAACGCAGCCGTGAGGGCGATCGCAATCGCGACGCCGGGCACGGCCATCAATCCGATGGTCCAGGAATTCTCGCGCAGCTCATGGATTTCAAGGTGGTATGCCGCCTCGAACAGCAGGCCTGGCAGGAAGACCTCGAACAGGAGCTCGCGCGTCAGGTGCGGCAGCGCCGTGACGTGCATCGCACCGAGCGCAATGCCCGCGAGCAGGAGCGATGTCGCGTACGGCACGCGCAGCCGGCGCGAGGTGATCGCAACGGCGGTAGCAATGCAGTACAGGAGGATGATGCCGGCCGATTCTGTCACAGACACGTTTCCGTTTTTGGGAGCAATCTAGCAGCGAAACGTTGTGCTCGACTCGAGCTGTCACCGCTGATAGCTTCGAACCTCGGTACGAAGTATTCAAAGTCCCGTGTTGCTCCCCGCCTCTGCCCTGACCCAATCGCTCATGCGCCCCATTTTCATCGTCGTCGCCCTCCTCGCTGGGTCCGTCGCACACGCGCAACAGACGACTGTCGCTGTTCCGCCCGCCTCCGAGCAGATTGCCGCCGCTGTCACTCCGTTGCCAGAAGAGCTCAGGTCGGGCGCCGCCGTGCTGGGGTACAAGGTGGCGGGCACGCTCGTGCCGTTGCGTGAGGGAAAGAACGACATGATCTGTCTTGCACCCGAGCCGGGCGCGAAGGCATTCCATTCCGCGTGCTATCACAAGGCGATGGAGTCGTTCATGGCGCGCGGCCGGTCGCTTCGGGCGTCCGGCGTGAAGGGCGCACAGGTGGACACCGTGCGATTTGCCGAGGTGAAGAGCGGCAAGCTGAAGATGCCGGCGCAGCCGTCGATGCTTTACCAGATCTTCGGCGGCACCTTCGACGAGGCGACCGGCAAGGTCACGGGCGGCTCGTGGCTCTACGTCACCTATATACCGTTTGCGACAACGGCGTCCACGGGACTGCCGGGCAAGCCGTCAGACAAGTCGCCATGGCTGATGTTCCCCGGTACGGCCAAGGCGCACATCATGTTTGCTGCAGGGATGTAGGGGTGGCAGGACTAACTCGAGACTTGTAGTCCTCTGTAATAGACACCCGAGTACGAAATATCACTGCGCCTTTGGCTGGATAGCACTGGCGTCGGTACCAATCGTCCAAACGGCGGTGCTACTCGCTGCTCGGTACTGGATACGAAGTACTACAAGTCTTCGGCTGATACTGCACTCCTCAGGTCCAACCAACCATTCACAACCCGGCCACCATGCTCCACGTCGCCGTCGCCGCCCTGCTTCAGGTTCAGGCCTCGCAGCTCCCGAAGCGCGACATCCCGGATCCCGGCGTCATCGCCACAGGCCAGCGCATCTCGCCAGCGGGCATGCAGAGCGTCTTCACCGGCCGCGTGGCCGGCGTGCGCTTCGGTACCACGAGCAGCGAGGTGTGGGTCGCCACACCGAACTCCACCTGGCGGCTCGACTGGCGCGCCAATCGCGTCGTTGGTCGCGTGCGCATGGACGGCACGCCTGGCGTTCACGCTGTTGCAATCGATCCACTCACGCACCGAGCGCTCGTCTCGTCCGTGGGCCGCATCTTCGCGACCTCCTCCGTTCCCGGTGCCACCGTGGTACGACAGCCGGTCGCCACACACCTGGCCGCCATCTCCGCCGATGCGCACGGCGACTCCCTCGAACCCCGCTGGTATTCTGCCGCACTCGGCGACTACATGGCCGGCGCACCGGCCATCGCCATGCGGGCCGGCCCGGACGGCCATCGCCTCGCCGTCGTGCCGCTCCCGGCCAACGATGCACTCGCCGTACTCGACGCGGAATCCGGTGCCTTGCTCCGCACCATTCCGCTCGGCGTCGAACCCATCGCCGCCGTCATCTCCGCCGACGGGCGTTCGGCGTACGTCTCCATACTCGGCGGACCGAAACCCACTGGCGCGCAGCGCAGGGCACGACAGTGCTGCGATCCGCGCACCGAAGCCGTTCGTGTCGACGCGCGCGGTATCGCAGAGGCCGGCTCGGTGAGTCGGGTGGATCTCGTGAACGGCGTGGTCACGCGCGATATCCCGGTCGCACGCCATCCCACCGGTCTCGCATGGGACGAACGCGGCGCACGACTGTTCGTCGCCAACGGGAACTCCGATTCCGTCACGGTCATCGACACCCATGCCGACACTGTCGCGGCGCAGATCGCGATCGCACCGTTCAAGGAACGGCAGAAGGGTCTCGCCCCGACCGCGCTGGCCCTCTCGCCAGACGCCCTCACGCTGTTCGTTGCACTCGGCGGTGCGAACGCTGTCGCGATGTATGACGTGAGCAAAGCCCCCGCCCGCTTCACTTTCACTGGACTCATTCCCTCCGCCTGGTATCCGTCGAGCCTCGACGTCAGCGCCGACGGCAAGTTCCTCGCGATCGGCGCACTGCTCGGCGTGGGTTCCGGCGAGGGCACCACGAGTGGTTCGCCAGACAAGCGGGGTCGCTACGTGCACGCCGTGCGCGGATCGGTGAACGTGCTTCCGATTCCCTCCGCCACGGAGCTCACCGCGTTCAGTACCGCCGTGGCGCAGAACAATCGCCTCACGCTCGCTACCTCGCCGGCGCCGCGTACCATGCCGCGCAACAACATCGCGCAGGCAGTGCCGCACAGGCCCGGTGACGCATCCCTCATCAACCACGTCGTCTTCATCATCAGGGAGAACCGTACCTACGACCAGGTCCTCGGCGACCTCGGTCGCGGCGCCAGCGACAGCTCACTCGTCATCTATGGGCGCGACGTCACGCCCAACGCCCACGCGCTGAGCGAACAGTTCGTCACCCTCGATCACTTCTTCGCCTCGGGCGGCAATTCCGCCGACGGCCACAACTGGATCACCCAGGCGAACGAGACAGACTATCCCATGTGGCCGCTGTACTTCGGTCGCAGCTATCCGTCTGAGGGCCAGGACCCCCTCGCGTATTCCACCGGGGGATTTCTGTGGGAAGGCGCGCAAGCCATGGGGCGCACCGTTGCGACGTTCGGTGAGTACGCCCCGTCGCCCCGCATGGCCCTGCCGGAGCAACGCGTGAAGATGCTCGACGCCTGGCGCAAGCGGCCCAACGACTTCGCCATGCATCGCGACATGTTGCGTGCACGCTACGACACGCACTCCGACATCCCGTCGCTCGATCGCACGCTCGTGCCCGAGTATCCCGGCTGGACGCAGGAGGCCCCCGACGTCGTGAAGGCCGGGGACATCCTCTCGCACCTGGGCGAATGGGAATCCGCGCACGACATGCCGAACCTCGTGATGGTCATCCTCCCCAGCGATCACACCGAGGGCATGACCGCGGACTGGTGCGCACCGCGCGCCTGCGTCGCCGACAATGACTTCGCACTCGGCAAGATCGTGGACGGCCTGTCGCATTCGTCGTTCTGGAAGGACATGGCCATCATGGTCGTGGAGGACGACGCGCAGAATGGCGTGGATCACATCGACGGGCACCGCACCGTGGCGCTTGCGATCTCTCCCTATGCGCGCCGTGGCGTGGTTGATTCCACCTTCTACGCGCACCCCAGCATGGTGAAGACGATCGAACTCATGCTCGGCCTGCCGGCGATGTCCATCTTCGACCTTGTGGCCACGGACATGCGCGCGAGTTTCCTCGACGCCGGCGCGCCCCCCGACCTTCGCCCGTACAGCGCACTCGAACCGCGCCAGTCGCTGTTCGAGACCAATCGCCGAGTGGGCGCGATTACAGGTCCGCATGCCGCTGAGCGTCGTCTCGCGGCACGCGCGTCGGCGCGCATGAACCTGCGCGAGCCGGACGCCGCGCCAAGCGAGGCGCTGAATCGCATGCTGTGGCACGACGCGCGCGGCTGGGCCACCGCATACCCCGTGGTGCGGCAGTCATTGTTCTTCCCCATGTCGCTCGACGTGGCGGACGAGGATCGGGAAGACGTGGGGAAGGGAAAGACGAAGCACTCGCTGCGCTGAACGCAGCGGGTCGCGCTATCGCAGCGTCCCTCGCAGCCGGACGTCGCGCGACGACGAGCCCACCATCACGGCGCGCGCGCCCGGCACCACCGCCCAGTCGTGCGTCGTGACCGACCACACCGAGAGCGCCCGGGGTCCCACGTGCATGGTCACCATGCGGCTCTCGCCGGGTGCGAGCTGCACCCGCTCGAATCCGGCGAGCGACTGGGCGGCCATCGGGACAGGCGCGTTCGCGGGCGCGCCGAGATACAGCTGGGGTACTTCCGCGCCCGGTACCTTGCCGGCGTTCGTCACGCGGAAGCGTACGTCGTGCCCGTCGCCACGCGGCCGCACGGAAAGGCCGGAGTATGCGAAGCGCGTGTACGACAGTCCATGTCCGAAGGCGAACAGCGGTGCAACACCCTTCGTGTCATACCACCGGTAGCCCACGAGCACCCCCTCCGAATACTGCTGCTGTCCGTTCACTCCGGGATATCGCTCGGCACCGACTGTCGGC
>JAYVNZ010000062.1:0-6503 GCA_043758185.1 Gemmatimonadaceae bacterium
CTGGAGGTCGGTGCCAGGCGGGCGGCCTCGACGATGCGGTCAACGGTTTCCTGCGGGACCGCACGGGAAGCGTCGAATTTTTTGGTGGCATAGCGCCACGAGAGGAGTTCGATGAGGTTCATGGATAAGAGTGAAGGTGAGACAGGCCGGATTCTCGACGCGCTCGGCAAAGGACTTGGCGCGGCGGATTCGAAAAGGGTGTGCTACCCGCGAACGCCACCCTCACACGTCGATGTTCCCCGCCCGTAACGCGTTCGTCTCGATGAAGTTGCGCCGCGGCTCGACCTCGTCGCCCATCAGCATCGTGAACACGCGGTCGGCTTCCAGCGCGTCGTCGATCTGCACGCGCAGCAGGCGGCGCACGGCCGGGTCCATCGTGGTCTCCCACAGTTGCGCGGGGTTCATCTCGCCCAGCCCCTTGTAGCGCTGGAGGTTGATGCCCGTCTTGCCATCCGGGGACATGCGCTTCGCGATCTCGTCACGCTCCTTCACGTCGTAGGCGTAGTACGCCTCCTTGCCCTTTGCCACGCGAAACAGGGGCGGTTGCGCGATGTACACGTACCCCGCCTCGATGAGCTCCGGCATCTGCCTGTAGAAGAATGTCAGCAGGAGGGTCCGGATGTGCGCACCATCCACGTCGGCGTCGGTCATGATGATGACCTTGTGGTAGCGCGCCTTCTCGATGGTGAATTCGTCCTTGATGCCGGTGCCGAGGGCCGTGATGATGGTGCGAATTTCCTCGTTGGACAAGACCTTGTCGATGCGCGCCTTCTCGACGTTGATGATCTTGCCGCGCAGCGGAAGGATTGCCTGGAACTCGCGCTTGCGTCCCTGCTTCGCACTGCCGCCGGCGCTGTCGCCTTCAACGAGATAGATCTCGCAGAGCGCAGGATCCGTGAGCGAACAGTCGGCCAGCTTGCCCGGCAGGTTGCCCACGTCGAGCGCGCTCTTGCGACGCGTGAGGTCGCGCGCCTTGCGGGCGGCCTCGCGCGCGCGGGCGGCTGACATCGCCTTGTCGATCACGATGTTGGCCACGCGCGGATGCTCCTCGAGGTAGCTCGCGAGCCACTCGTTCACGCACGTCTTGACCGCGGACTCCACCTCGGAGTTGCCGAGCTTGGTCTTGGTCTGCCCCTCGAATTGCGGCTCATGCACCTTCACCGAGAGCACGGCCGTCAGGCCTTCGCGCACGTCGTCGCCGGACAGCGTGGTCTCCTTGTCCTTCTTGGAGAGCGACGACTTCTGGATGTACTGGTTGATCACGCGCGTGAGCGCGCTCTTGAAGCCGGTGAGGTGCGTGCCGCCTTCGTGCGTGTTGATGTTGTTGACGAAGGAGAAGACACTGTCCTGGTACGCATCGTTGTACTGCATGGCCAGCTCGATGCCGACGTCGTCCTTGATGGTCTCCAGGTAGATGACGTCCTGGTGCAGCGCCTTGCGGTTGGCATTGAGGTGCTGCACGAACTCCCGCAGGCCGTTCTTGGCCAGGAACGTCTCGTCCTTCTCCTCGCCGAGCCGCTCGTCCTTGAGCGTGATGGTGACGCCCTTGTTCAGGAACGACAACTCACGCAGTCGCGACGCCAGCGTGGCGTAGTTGTACACCAGCTCCGTGAAGATCATGTGATCCGGCTTGAACCACACCTTGGTGCCGGTCTGCTTCTTCGGCACGTCGCCCATGACCTTGAGCTTCGTCTGCGTGTCGCCGCGGATGAAGTCCATGTAGTACTCCTTTCCGTCGCGCTTCACCCAGACCTTGAGCACCTCCGAGAGCGCATTCACGACGGACACGCCCACGCCGTGCAGTCCGCCGGACACCTTGTACGAGTCCTTGTCGAACTTTCCGCCGGCGTGCAGCACCGTCATCGCGAGCTCGACACCCGGGATCTTCTCGATGGGATGGAGATCCACCGGAATGCCTCGGCCATTGTCCTGCACCGTGACCGAGTTGTCGGGATGGATGGTGACGTTGACGAGGTCCGCAAACCCGGCGAGCGCCTCATCGATGGAGTTGTCCACCACTTCGTAGACGAGGTGATGCAACCCTCGCTCGGACGTGGAACCGATGTACATGCCCGGGCGCTTGCGTACGGCCTCGAGGCCCTTCAGAACGGTGATCTGACCTGCGCCATACTCCTTCTCTGCCGGCTTGTCGGTCGACTTGGTCATGCACTCCACTCGCGATGAGACGAAGAAACGGCCCCTGAACAGAACCCGAAAACCCGGGGCTGCTCCAGACCGCGAAACTTAACCTTTTCCGGGGCGCGATGCAATAGTTCATTGTGCGCGTAACGCCTTGGTATGCAACGAGTTGCGTGACTGGCAAATCTGATGCATGCGCACTGCGTCAAAAGCGGTGCAAAAAGCGTTGAAAAGCTCGTTGATCGTGGGGAACGCGAATCCACGCGAATCGAGCGAATCAACGCGAATCCTTCTGCACGGGGTGGCCCTTACGAGTCACGTGAAGGATTCGCGTAGATCCGCGTGGATTCGCCGGATTCGCGTTCAACCCGCACAACGCTTTTTTCCAGACGCCCTCTGCACGCGCCTCATCGCTGCCGCAACAACCACCGGATCTTCCTCACCGCCGTCCGACCCGGCTTCGCATTCAACGCCTGCAGCAGTTCCGGCTCCATCAACGAGAGCTCCATCATCCAGGCATTGGTTGTCACGTGGACGAACAACGTGCCGTCCGCCGCAATCGACTGCGGCACCGTCACGTGCGCGATGCTCTCGCCCACCAGCGAGCTCCACTCGGGGATGATGCCGGCCTGCTCCACGCGCGCCTCGATACCCGCCGCACGCATCACGTTCGCCAGCACGTCGCTGATCGCCGATGGCTTCTTCTTCGCCGGCGTCACGCGGCCCCCACTCCCTCTCGCGACGACATCGCCACACCATCGTCCCGGATCACGGAGCCTCCCTCGATGCGCCAACGCACCAGCGCCGTGAGCGCGGGCGGAATGTCGCTCTCGCGCGGAACGGTCAGCACGGTCTGGCCCATCTCGTGCTCGGCCAGCAACTCCAGAATGCTCGCCGAGCGATGTACGTCGAGCTCGGCGAATGGGTCGTCCAGCAGCAGCATGGGGGATACGCCGAGCCGGTCGCGCAGGGTCTCTCCTTCGAGCAGGCGCAGCGCGATCGCGCCGGTGCGCTGCTGGCCGGCGGAGCCGAACGTGCGAAGCTCCCGACCCCCGAGTTGCAGCGCGATGTCGTCGCGATGGGGACCGCTGTGCGTGAGGCCGCGACGCACGTCGAGTGCCCGCTTCTGTTCCAGCCCCGCAGCCAGCGCCGCCTGGACGTCTGCCGCGTTGCGGCTCACGGGCTCCAGCGACGTTGCGTAACGCAACGAGACGGTCGATCGCTCACCGATGGCCGCACAGATCGCCACGAAACGCACTGCGGCCTGTTCGGCCCATTGCATCCGCTCGATCCACAGCACCGCGCCATGCTCGGCCAGCGGCGCCTCCCACACGGCGATGCGCTGCCCTGCCTTCGTCGCACCGCCGGACGAGCGGAGCGCATCGCGCAGCGCGGCATTGCGCTGTGCCAGTGCGTGCCGATACCGCTGCAGCGCCGTGAGGTATGGGCGTGACGAGAGTGCGAGCAGGATGTCGAGGTACCGGCGCCGTGCACTCGGCGCGCCCGCAACGAGCTCCACGTCGGTGGGCGAAAAGAGCACGCAGGGCAGGGCACCAAGGGCGTCGCTCAACCGCTGCGGTTCCGCTCCGTCCAGTCGCACGCGCTTGCGCCGGCCCTCACGCTCGAAACCGGCGGATATCTCGTGATGCACCCCGCCCTCCGACCGCGCCGCCACATGGAATCCGGGCGCACCAAATCGCGCGACATCCACGTCGCGGGCGCCGCGGACCGATCGCAACAGGTGCAGGTAGTAGATGGCCTCGAGCAGGTTGGACTTGCCCTGACCGTTGTCGCCAATCACCACGGCGCCGTCAGTCGGGAAGGTGACGTCCACTCTGGCCAGGTTGCGAAAATCGCGCAGCGCGAGCGTGCGCAGCACGACATGTCGCTCCATCACGTGCCCGAGAACCTGGCTGGCCGCTTTTCGAGGAAGGCACGCATCCCCTCGGCCTTGTCGGCCGAGGAGGAGAGGAGGCCGAAGTACGATGCCTCGAGCGCGATGGCGTCGTCGAGCGACATGTCGAGGCCGCGATCTACCGCCTCGATGCAATGCGCCATGGCGAGCGGACCATTCGCGAGCATGGTGGTGAGCAGCGCACGAGCAGTCTCGATGAGCACGTCGCCCGCCACCACGCGATTCACGAGTCCAATGCGCAGTGCCTCCGTGGCGTCGATCATCTCTCCGGTGAGGAGGAGCTCGAGCGCGCGACCCTTGCCCACAAGCCGTGGCAACCGCTGCGAGCCGCCGTAGCCCGGCACGATGCCGAGCTTCACCTCGGGCTGGCCAAACTTCGCCGTGTCGGACGCAATGCGCATGTGGCACGCCATCGCCAGTTCGCATCCGCCTCCCAGCGCGAAGCCATTCACCGCGGCCAGGGTGGGTTTCGGTGACGTCTCGAAGAGGCGGAACGTGCGCTGTCCACGCTCCGCCCGGGCCTTTCCGCTCGTGGCCGTCTGCCCCTCGAGTTCGGCGATGTCGGCGCCCGCAACGAAAGCCCGACCGGCGCCGGTGAGGAGCACGGCACCCACGTCCTCGCGAGCCACGGCATCACTGATCGCCTCGCCGAGCTCGGCCATGAGTGCGTCGTTCAACGCGTTCAGCTTGTCCGGGCGGTTGACCGTGATCGTGGCGATGCGGTCGGCGATGTCATAGGTGAGGAGCACATGGGCCATGCTGAAAGCTACACAAACGGACCGCAACTTGCCCTCCAGCTCGCCATGACCGAATGGATACTGAGGGAAGGCAGCAAGACGCGCTTCCGATACACTCGGAAGGATGGCAAGCCGGTGGGCGATGAGCGCACGTTGGAACGAATCCGCCTCCTCGTCATTCCGCCTGCATGGACCGACGTGCACATCGCGACGGGAGCACGCGCGGAGGTACAGGCGTGGGGAATGGACGCGAAGGGGCGGAAGCAGTACCGCTACCATCCACGTGCCGTGGAGCGCGGACAGCTGCGGAAGTACTATCGCGTGCGTGAGCTGGCAAAGGAGCTGCCCGACATCCGCAAGCGCGTGAAGACGCACGCGGCATCGCGAACGCCATCGAAGCGTGCCGCGGCGGCGGCCGTCGTGCGGCTCATCAGCGAGAGCTTCTTCCGCATCGGCAGTGAAAAATATGCGGAAGAAAACAAGACGTTCGGCATCGCGACGCTTCGCAAGCGGCACGTGCAGGTGGCGGATGGGCGCGCGGTGTTCACGTATGTAGGCAAGAAATCCATCAAGCAGCGGCAAGTAGTGGCCAATCGCGAGCTTGCCCGCCTGGTCAAGCGGCAGCTCGAGACGCCAGGTGCCCGCCTGTTCCGCTACAAGGACGGCACGCGGTGGCGCGACCTCACTTCGCGCGACGTGAACGGATACCTGCACGAGACGCTCGGCGTGGCCTACAGCGCCAAGGATTTCCGTACCTGGGGCGGCACACTGCGCGCCGCGACCATCCTTGCCGAGCTGGGTGCCGGCGACACGCCCACGGAGGCGAAGCGGAACGTGGCAACCACCATGCGGCTCGTGGCCTTCGAGCTGGGCAACACGCCAGCGATCTGCCGCACGTCCTATGTGCATCCGCTGGTGGTTGCCCGGTACATCGACGACGGCGAGACCATTGCGCTGCCCGCGAAGTCGGCGGTGAATGCCGACGTGTTTGCGCACACGCCGGAGGAGCGCGCGCTCATCCGGTTCCTGGACGCGCACTTTCCCGAACGGCGACGGACGGCCCGGAAGGAGGAGTAGGTGGCTGTGGCTTCGGCGAGCCACTACCTTCACCCGCCGTGACCCCAGACAGTACACACCGGCCATTGCGACGCAGGACTGTCATCGGCGCTGCAGTGCTGCTGGTGCTGGTCGTGGTGCCGCTGCTTCCCACGTTGCGCGCCGCGTTCGTGTACGACGACGCGACGATCATCCGCGACAACGTGCTGCTGCGCGGGTGGGGCGCCCTCGCCCGCGTGTGGGGCGAGCCGTACTGGCCGTCGGATGCGCTGACGACGCTCGGGCTGTATCGCCCATTGCACATCGCTTTGCTGGCCGCTGTCTGGAACAGCACGGGCGGCGGCGCGATCTGGTTTCACCTGTACGCCCTGCTGCTCGCGAGTGCCACGACGTTCGCGGTGTGGTCCGTCCTGCGGCGCGGTGTGGGCACGGTCGCCGCACTGGTGGGCGCGGCGTGGTTTGCCACGCATCCACTGCACGTGGAGGCGGTGGCAAGCGTCGCGAACACGTCGGAGCTGCTTGTGGCGCTCTGCACGGTTGGCCTGATCCGCGTCCTCGACACACCGCCGTCGGCGAGTGAAGGGTGGCGCGCCATCGAGCGCGCTTTGATGGCGGGAGTGATCTCGGCCGCGGCGCTCGCGGCGAAGGAGTCGGGG
>JAYVNZ010000063.1:0-1720 GCA_043758185.1 Gemmatimonadaceae bacterium
ATGCAGGCAATGGCCGAGGAAGGAAAAAGCGCGCCGCCGAGGCCGAGGCGGCGGAGGGCTCGGCCGGAGGCGGGGGCGTTCTTTCCGTGGCTCAAGGAGCTGACGATTGTTGGCTACTACACGTCGGAGATCGGGGCGACGCAGGAGTTGAAGTACGTGCACGTGGCCGGCAAGTACGACGGTGATGTCCCGTATCGCCAGGTGGGCCGCGCGTACTCGTGAGGTGGGGAGATAGCCGGGGAAGGGCTGATGGGGCGGAACACGACCTCGTCGATCGGTGCTGTGCTCATTACAGCCCTCGCACACGACAAGCGACCAGCAGAAGACCGAGACCGATGATCCATGCCCAAACGGCAATCTGCGGATCAACCTTGACGATGCCGAAATGGGCGGCAAGCGCTACCAGGTAGAGTACAAGACAGATGATCCAAACCATCATTGTTGGAGCTTTGCCGGAATTGTTCATGGAATTCCTTCCGTTGGTTGAGGAAGCCGGAAACGATGAGTCGCCGCGCGAGTGACCAAGGCATCGTCCCGCGAAGATGTGGGGTACGTGGTCGTACAGCAAGCACGCGTTGACCTGCGTCCAGCCGTCGAGCGCGCGGACGATCGCGGCGGCGACCTGACGCTTGAATACGCCAACGGTGTCCACACGCGGCGGAGCTTGGCAGCCGCACCTCCGCATTGCGGACGCTCCACCACCGAAGAGTTCAGGGGTGCAATGTTGGTGTATGGCAGTATTGCCATACAGTCCCTCCTGGGAGTGCCCGCCACCGACCGAGGGCGATTGTTGTGAGACAAAAGTCGAAGGACCTGCTCTTGCCTTTGCTGATGCCTCACGTCTTGAACCCCAGTTCGCGGGCAACCGCCCGCTGTCGCGTATCGAGCGTAAGGAACACAAGCTGCCGCGGATCGGGCGCGAGATACAACGCCGTCGCAAGATGGAGACAATCGGCGCCGCGCACGTAACCCGCCGAGAGAACACGGTCTAACTCGGCCGAGATTGGTCGGTCGACGTCGATCCAGTGCACCAGTTGCAGTTCCGCGTCAGGTAGCGGTTGCCCCTCGCGTGCGCAGGCACACCGCACCTCCGCATCGAGCAGCGGATGCGCCAGGATCACACGGAACCCGGCAAGACGAGCGGCAATGCGCTTCGCGACGGGCTCACCAAGCGCGATCGCAACCAGGCACGACGAATCGACATAGGCCGCCTGGCTCAATCGTCTGCCCGCTCCTTCAGGAAGCGATCGAGACCGCCGGCCCGTTTCCGTGCGCGTGGCTTCCAGGCGTAATCCAGCAGACGTGGCTTGGCAGGCCGGATAACGCCACGTGCCGTCAGTTCGGCAATTCGCCCCTCGATGTCGACCGGCAATTCCTGCACGGCGCGGATCTCCACCGCGGGTTCGCCATGCACGGTGACGATGACCGAGTGGCCGGTTTCCCGGACATGCTTGACGATCTTCGAGAAGTTCGCCTTGGCGTCGTAGAGGGAATATTCGTCGCTCATGGGTTTAATCTAGTCAGACTGGTCAGAAAATGCACGATTCTCCGGACCAGTATGGTGCTAGCCGACCCGCCGCCCGCACCGTACTCTCGGTGCCATGCGTCTCTCCCTTCATTGCGTCGTCGCCGCCCTCGCCGCCACGTCGCTGTCCGCCCAGCCAAGCATCACCGACACCCGGCTGCTGTCCCAGCCCGCCCTGAGCGCTACCCACGTCGC
>JAYVNZ010000064.1:0-12760 GCA_043758185.1 Gemmatimonadaceae bacterium
GTGCTTGCCGGTGCTACCGGTCGTGCGCGCGCGCCAGAAGGGCTTGGCAAGCCCCTGTAGGCTCGGGCCTCATCAGGCGCAGTGTGTCCACCGGCTCGTCCAGCGGATCCTCCACCGGCCCGGACCTGTCCGCTCCAGCAGTGCATAGGCCACGCCCTCCTGTCCGTCCCGGGCCACCACGAGCGTGGGGCGGCCGGCGATGTACACGCCCGCTATCACCTCGGGTGTAATCGTCGTTTCTTCCAGTCCATGCGTTCGCTCGGCGTAGACGAGGCGATAGGGTCCGCTCGTCACACCGCTGTCGCGTTCAGCGATGAGCAGCGTCTGCTCCTCCTGCGGACTCGCCTCCTGATTCACCTTCCGCATGAGGTGCGCGACGATCGCCGCCACTCCGGGAGATACCTCGAACCGGCGAATGTCGTGTACGGAAAATCGCAGCCCCTGAAGGGCCGGTGGCGTGGGAACCGTGACGGATGATGCCAATCGAGAGGCCTCCGCAACGAGCGCCAGGCTGTCGCGCGTGGACAACACTTCGACCGAATCGAGCGGCAGGGCTGCAACCTGCCCGTTGCTGAATCCCACCGCCCAGACGGTATCCGCACCGACACTTTGTACCCCTCGAAGGGGCCAGACGAGACATTCTGCGTCCGTTTGAGTCGGTTGCGGCCCAAGTTGCGCCGCCAACTTCGCCCCCCCCCGTCCGAACAGGGTCACCCCCGCCGCCTGGGATTGTAGAGCATTCAGGGCGCTGGTGGTGACACCGACAGCCGCCTCCGGAAACAGGACGATTGCTTCCTCACGTGTTTCTCCCTGCACGAACAACCCTGCGCCAGCTGCTGCAGGCCACGCTGAGGCACTTTCGCTACTCGGTACGGCCGCTGGCCTGTTCTCGGGCTGAATCATGACAGTGTCGGCCCGCGGCGTGGCGGTGCGCCGCTCGCAGCCACCAAGCACGGCCACGAGACACAACAGCGAAAGACGGGACGTGAACACAGTGAACCGAGAGAGCGTATGCGGAAAGTTGTGGCGGGGGAATGTTCCGTCCAGCATCAGAACCTTGTGTTGCATGACTCGCACCCTCAAAAACGGAAAGCGGGGCTTCCAGTGCCGAGTCGCATGCCTGAACGCTCCGCAGGTGGTCTGGCAGCGGGCCACGAACGGACACGAGGTAGTCACCACCGCGGCGGCAGAAAGGGACCTCCCAGGTCCCAGTGCCACGCCTCCCGCCGTATGCCGGATCTCGGATCCTTGAGCGGCTTGAACTGCAACCGTGCCGGCGAAATGCCGATCACCGTCCCGTATGCGAGCAGTCGTGCTTTGTTTGTGGATATCAGGTGGGCCATGGGGCGCCCCTTCCACACGTGACGGTGCATCCAGAGACCACCATCCATGGCGTAAATCATTCCGTCACGCCGACGTTGAAATTCGCTGTAGGATGGACCAGGCCCGTCCGAGCCTACTGGCACGCCGGCACGCCTTCCTCGACGGCGGGTGGGGGCGGCGGGGAAACCTGTCCGTAGAAAATCGTGCACCGCAAAGGATAGGAGAGTGGGTGCGTTGCCGACGCCGACCAGCCGCCCCCAGACGCAGGAAGTGTAATCGTGACCGTCACGCCGGGCGAGGAGCGAAATTTCAGGGCAGCCGTGTCCGATGAATACCGCGTCGAGTCGTAAAAGATCGCCTCTTCTGCAACGGCAAGGTTTCGCAGGTCACTCTTCAGGGCAGCCGCGTTTGCCTTGCCTTTCGTATTCTGGAATTTCGGAATTGCAATGGCCGCAAGAATTCCAACGATGACCACGACAACCAGCAACTCGATCAGCGTAAACGCGGCGCGTGTGCGCGACATGGCGGCAATGGAGGGCGCCCTGACAAACCGGCGAGTGGGACTTCGGAGGGGTGGCGGGCCAGAAAGGGGCAGCGGTCCGATGTTCCTGACAGGGCAAGCACGGTGCCGAAACACCAGGGTCTGTAACGCGATGCCCTGTAACAGCTTACGTAGACTCTAAAGTGCCGGACGATTTTCGTGACAAGTTCTTTTGCCACAACCAACGCACTCTGCAACACGCAACGCTCCCCCTCAGCGTTTCGTCTCCACCCAATTTGCTCCGGACCCGACGTCTACCAACAGGGGCACTGACAGTGACGCGGCCTGTTCCATTTCGCGCTTCACCAGCGCGCTGACATCCACCAGCTCCTGATGCGGTACCTCGAGCACCAGTTCGTCGTGAACCTGGAGAAGCATGCGGGCAGAGAGTCGCTGCTCGAGCAGCCGGTCACGAATGTGGATCATCGCGATCTTGATGAGATCTGCCGCAGACCCTTGAATGGGCGAGTTCGCCGCGGTGCGTTCGCCAAATGCCCTGATATTGAAGTTGCGGTCCCGCAGCTCCGGAATATACCGCCGGCGCTTGAAGATAGTCTCCGCATATCCATGCTGCCGTGCAAACTCCACGGACCCGTCAAGGTATTCTCGCACACCTCGAAAGCGCTCGAAGTAGCGATCAATGAACTCCTTCCCCTCGGCGTGCGTGATCTTGAGTTGGCGCGAGAGTGCGTGTGCGCCTTGTCCATAAATCGTCGCGAAGTTGATCGTCTTGGCGCGCGCGCGCATGTCCGCCGTGACGTCGGAGAGCGGAACCTCGAAAATCAGTGCAGCCGTCTGGCGATGGATGTCCCCCCCTGAATTGAACGCGGTCACGAAGGCCGCATCACCTGAGAGGTGCGCAAGAAGTCGTAGCTCGATCTGAGAGTAGTCCGCCGACAGCAATACTGACCCGCTCCGTGGAACGAACCCGCGCCGGATGTCGCGTCCGAGCTCGCGTCGAATGGGAATGTTCTGGAGATTGGGCTCCGTGGACGAGAGGCGTCCCGTTGCGGCAACCGTCTGGTTGAACGAAGTGTGCAGTCTTCCGGTGTGCGGATTGACGAGGGCTGGCAGCGCATCGATATACGTGCTTTCCAGCTTGCTCAACTCACGATATTCCATCAGGAGCACGGGCAGTTCGTGGCCTGCATCCGCCAGGTCCTGTAGTACGCTGGCATCGGTGGAAAGGCCTGTGGATGTGCGCTTGCCCGACGGAAGGCCAAGACGGTCAAACAGGATCTCCCGCAACTGGGGGTTGGAATTGATATTGAAGCTGCCGCCTGCTGCGGTGTAGATCTCCTGCTCCACCCGCTGGCGTTCGCGCGCAAATCGTTCCTTGAGCGATGCGAACAACGTGCGGTCGATTTCGATGCCAGCCCATTCGAGATCAGCGAGAACGCCAACGAGCGGGATCTCGACGTCACGATAAAGGCCGTCCATTTGCTGCCCTTCAAGCTGCGGCCGGAATCGCTGTTCCAGTTGCCAGGTGACATCCGCAATTTCACAGGAGTAGTCCCGGGCGCACACCACGGGAACCATGTCGAAGGGCAGTTGTTGTCTACCCTTTCCGCAGAGTGCTTCCTGGGTAGTCATGGTGTGGTCGAGAAACTCGAGTGCCAGCACCTCCAGACCGTGTGATCGGCGCCCGGGATCCATGACATAGCTGGCGATCATCGTATCAGAGATCAGCCCGTCCAGTGCCACACCCAGGCGGCGCAGCACCAGCAAATGGTACTTCGCGTTCTGCGCAACCTTCGGGACCGCTGGATCCTCCAGCAACGCGCGCAGCGACGCCATACTGGGGTCGTCCAGCGGCGGAAGGTTGGTGATGGACGGCGTCCCGTCAGCGATCGCTCGCGCGGCGATACTTGCCGGCTCGACGGGTTTGGCACTTCGCTTTGGACGAAGAGCCTTCGTCTCGCTCTCCGTGTCGCCTCCCAGCAACAGATGGCCCTGTAGTGGCCGGATGCCTCGGTGTGCCAACGGAACGTAGTACGCCTCCCCTGGGCCGACAGCGATCGACAGGCCAATGAGCCGCGAGCGCAGTGCATCGGTCTTCTGCGGACTATCCTCCTCGGCCACGGTTTCGGTGGTGAGCGAGATGTAGGGGGCGCGTCGAGCATGCCGTACCATGTCGTCGACCGCCGCCGGCGTTTCCACCGTGATGTACGTCGTGGCGGGGCGCGTGGCTTCGATCACGCTCCTGGCTGCGCCACCGGTGCTATCGCTGACCACAACGGCACTCACATCGGCGATTGATCGCGCGAGCGAGTGGAATTCCAGTTCCACGAAAATCTGCCGGAGGCGCACTGTGTCCGGCTCCTGCACCTGCAACGCACCCAGCTCCAGTGTCATCGCCAGATCTTCCTTGATGGTCACCAGTTCTTTCGAGAGCCGAGCGAGTTCCGCATGCTCGAGCAGGGCTTCTCGCGGGCGCTTCTTGTTCAGCAGGGGGGCCGCGGCGATAATCGCTTCGAGACTGCCGAATTGCGCAACGAGCTCGCGCGCAGTCTTCTCGCCAATGCCTTTCACTCCCGGGACGTTATCGCTCGAGTCTCCGACGAGTGCGAGGTAGTCTGTGACGTTGGCAGGCGCCACGCCCAGCCGTTCCTCGGCATTCTCCACCGAAACCCATGATTCTTCCACGCCTGCCGGTCCGCCGCGGCCCGGGTTCAGAAGCCACACGCCAGGACGCACCAATTGCTGGAAATCCTTGTCGCCTGAAACGATGACCACGTTGATGCCACGCTCGGTTCCCTGTCGCGCCAGTGTACCGATTACATCGTCCGCTTCGAATCCCTTGAGAGACAGAATTGGAATTCGATAGGCGGCAAGGATCTCCGCGATGCGTTCCATTCCCGTATCGAAGTCGCTCTGCAATTCCTCGGTCAGTTTTTCCCGGGTGGCCTTGTACGCGGGGTATCGCTCATGCCGGAAGCTCAAACCGGAGTCGTGCACCCAGCCCAGGAGTTCCGGCTTGTGCGTTGCCGTGAGTCGTTGAATGAAATTCGCAATGCCCCACGCTGCTGACGTATTCTCACCGCGCGCGGTCGTGAGCGGTCGGGAGATCAGTGCGAAAAAGGCGCGATAAATGAGCGCGTAGCCGTCCACGAGGAAAAGCCGCGGGGACCCGGGACGCGAGGCGAGAACGGGGCTGGAAGGAGTCTGATCAGACACGGATGCGTTGCTTGGGGTTGATCAATCATACCCCGGAAACAGCACCGCCTGCCACGGAGGGCAGGCGGTAGCGGAATCACGGCGTCCGTCGAGACCGCTCGCTCAGCTCATCCGTTGGACGTTGGCTGCGTGCAACCCCTTCGCACCCGTCTCGATCTCGAACTCCACCTCTTGTCCTTCGGCGAGTGTCTTGAACCCTTCCATACCGATAGCGGAGAAGTGGACAAACACGTCCTCACCTCCCTCCTGTTCGATAAAGCCATAGCCCTTGGCATCATTGAACCACTTCACTTTCCCTTTGGCCATTGCCCGCTGCCTCCAACAATGTGAATCGGATGCTGCCCCACCGGTATGCAGTACGGCCGATAAGGGTGCGCGCCTATATAGGAGCGCCTTGATCTTTTGTCAAGAAAGTCATCCGCTCGACGCCTCGTGGGCGCTCCCGGCCAGTGCTTCCTCACATGCCCATGCGGGTCCGCGTAGTGGTGCTGCTTGCTGAGAGGCCGGGAAGGACGTTAGGTTCGCCTCGTGGCCAAAGAGAACCTGATCGGTCGGAGCCTGGCGGGATACACGTTGCGCGGCGAAGTGGGGGAGGGCGGGACCTCCGCTGTCTTTCGCGCCGAGCATCCCGCACATGGCGTTGTCGCGGTGAAGGTCCTGCGTGAGAAACTGCGCCAGGACAAGACAGCGGTTGCGCGCTTTGTGCGCGAGGCGCGGTACGGAGAGCGCGTGCAGCACCCAAACGTCGTGCAGACCATCGAGGTGGGTGAGGCCGCTCCCGGAATGCACTTCCTCGCCATCGAATGGGCTGCTGGCGAATTACTGGAGAGATACGCGAAGCAGCACGGGCCGCTGCCGGCCGATGAAGTCTCAACCATCATCAGCCAGATTGCGGACGCGGTACATGCTGCGCATGTCGTCGGCATCGTGCACCGGGATCTCAAGCCCGACAACGTCATGTATGATCCAGCAACACGACGGGTGAAGCTTCTGGACTTCGGTATTGCAACGGACACGGACATGGCACCAGAACAGCGGCTGACACGTGCCGGCTTCTTCGTCGGCACGCTGATGTACGTGGCGCCAGAAGCGCTGTCCGGGGAATTGGTTTCACCCGCGGCGGATCAGTACAGTCTTGCAACCATTGCGTACCTGTTGCTGACGGGCTGCCTGCCATTCACGGCCAAGACACCCCGCGAGATGTTTTCCCAGTTGCTCTCCCAGCCACCAATCCCTCTCAATGCGGCACGGCCGAACCTGCGGTTTGCGAGCGCCATCGAGCAGGTGATCATGAAGGGATTGAGCAAATCGCCTATGCAGCGCTATCCCGATGCGGTGGCCTTCGCCAGTGCGCTGGAGGGTGCGTTGGCCATCGACCACGAGCCGTCCAGGCCCGGACTGCTCTCCCGGATGAAGGATATGTTCAAGCGATAGAGTCCACATCGGCTTGAGGAACAGTCACGGGCTCACGCACCAGATCAGCTGCGTTCACCGGAAGCCACACCGTGAACGTGGAGCCGCGGCCCCATTCGCTTTCCACGCTGATTTCCCCCCCCAGAAGACGCGCCAGCCTTCGGGAAATCGCGAGCCCAAGCCCTGTTCCTCGCTGCATTGAATCGCCGCGCGGTCCGGCATTCACCTGCTCGAATTCATCAAAGATTCTCTCGAGATCCTTGCTTTCGATTCCTACCCCGGTATCGACAACTTGAACTGCGACCCATATGCCACTTCGGGGGGCACGTGTAGGCAGGGCAGCCTCACTGGCGACAGCCGGGCTGGGCGATCCTGATCGGCGAACATTCAACTGCGCAGGGGCACCGACCAGTCTTGCCCGCACGCTGAGCGTGCCGGCCGGCGTGTATTTTACTGCATTGCCGATGAGGTTGATCAGTATCTGCCGAAGATGCGTAGGGTCCGTGCGCACCCGCGGCAGCGAGGCACCTACCGTAATTGAAAAGCTCAGTCCTTTCTCGCTGACCAGCGATTCCAGCTCGCTGGCAATATTGAGCACGAAAGGACGGAGTACGATGGTCTCAGGGTGTACCTCGAGCCGCCCAGCGGCAATTTTAGCAATGTCAAGCACCTGGTCTACAAGGTGCCGGAGGTGCGAGGCCGAGGCCGCAATTCGATCGACCGGCGGAACCTGGCGTGGCGAAAGGTCCCCATAGAAACCATCGCGAAGCAGCTCGACGAATCCGACAATCGCGTTCAGTGGTGTCCGCAGTTCATGGGACACATTCGCCAGAAATTCGCTCTTTGCCTGATTCGCGCGTTTGACGTCGCTGTACAGGCGCTCGAGTTCCGCCGATCGATCAGCAGCTTCATGGGATCGTCGTTGTTCCCGCAACAGTCCAATTGCGAGAAAGAGGACACCGAACGTACCGACAACCCACAGGGCCCACCGTAGCGGTGTCGTCGTTACTGCGTGGGTCGCCGTGACCGTCCATGTTCCTCCCGTGGGAAGACGGATGATCTTTTGTGCGCCGGACAGCGTTTGTGCGCTGCCACCCCGCTTCCCCAGAAAGGCAACTGTATCCGCGCCCGACATCACCACAACCGAAATCCTGGTGTCAGATTGGGTTCGCTGAAGCCACGACTCGAGGGCCACACCATCAACGACCAGGCCGGCTACAGTACCCGTGGTGCGGCTATCCGCACCCGCAGCGTGTATCAGGGCTATCAAGGCATGATGCGGCGCCACCGGCAAGACTACAATCGTGACCGTGGTCACCGGCTGTAAGGCGTGCAGGCGCGAGAGCATGTCGGCATTCACTTCCAGCTGTCCGCCTTTCCCGGAAACATCCAACTGGAGGTGCCCCTCGGGATCCACCACCCAGGCATGGCGCAACGCCGGCACCAAGGCCACAAGACGGTCCGCTCGATGCTGAGATTGACCGCTATCCTTTGTCAGTTCAACTTCCGACATCACATCAGCTAACTGAGCCAGCATTTGCGCCTGACTCGTCACGAAGGATTCCGTGAGTTGCGCTGCGGACTGCGCATCGAGCGATGCCTGATTCCGGTTCGCTGACAACAACGAGCGGTCAAGGAGCAGCAGGCCCCCAAGCAATACCAGAAATACTGCGCCAAGAAATCGCGCCAGCAATCCGAGGCCAGCACGTTGGTCCCCGCGCCCGTCCTGTGGTTCACCCATTTTGAACAACCCATTAACGTCTGCCACGCTCATGCCTGAAACTGATCGTCTTCTCGCACTGCTCGCCGAGCGCTCTGCGCGGCGCGGACACTTCACGCTTGCCTCCGGGCGCGAATCCACCTTATACATCGATGCACGCCTGACCACAATGAGTCCCGAGGGCCTTTCCCTCATCGGCCCCATGGGGCTCGATGCCATCATCCAGGCGTCATGGAATGTCTCTGCAATTGGTGGACTCACACTCGGCGCTGATCCGATGAGCTTTGCCATCGCATATGCGAGTGCGGCCACCCAGCACCCCCTTCGTGCCTTCACTGTCCGAAAGGAAGCAAAACTCCATGGAACCGGTCGATTGATCGAGGGGCCATTTCAGGCTGGAGATCGCGTGGCCGTCATCGAGGACGTGATAACGACTGGTGCTTCAGCAATCCGCGCCATGGATGCAATTCAGGCTGCTGGCGGCATCGTCGTTGGCGTGCTTTCCCTCGTTGATAGGGAAGAGGGGGGGCGCGAGGCGATTCTCGCGCGCGGCGTCCCCGTCATATCTCTCGCTCGCGCTCAGGATATCGTCGCGCGCATACCCGATGCAGCCACCGATGCCTGAGTGAATGGTGTAGGCACAGGATCGTGGTTCATACGGGGTAGACTCTGCCATTCCTGGAACGCCTCCCCGCATCAGCCACGCCAGCCTCTTGCCGCTTATTCAATTCTCTTGAGGGCAATGCGAAATCCCACCGACGGGCCATCGGTGGGACGAATTCGTAACAAGGCGACTGCCCTTACCATTATTTAGTTTCGTGTTGCGTCGAATTCCGTGTCGCCGAGGGAGCCAGACACCTTGTAGCCGCCGACGACCGCAGCCAACCCATCGGCGCTGTCAACGGCCGTAGCTCGGACAGCTGTCTTGTGTATGGAAGAACCAGTTCTGCCCGAAATCTTTCGAACATTCCCATACCATCATAGTGCGCACGAAACTCGCTCGCCGTCATGTGAAGCAGGGACCGGACGTGTCTTCCGAAGCTTTGCGGCGAACTGTAGTCCAGGTGGTTCGCAACATTGGCAATCGAGAACCCCGGATTCTCGAACAGGAGGGCCGCACGAACGAGGCGTGCGACCGCTAAATAGCGCTTGGGTGCTGGAACTCCAGCTCGATAGAATCGACTCATCATGGTGCTGGGATGCACGTCGAGATGGCGACAGAGAGTGCGCACATTTCCGATCCGCGGCGAGCAATCGAATAGCGTTTCAAAGAACCGCCAGCAGTCGTCGGGCGCGCCAGCAAGGTCAACGACCAATTGACCAAGCGCACTACGTTGTCCGTTTGTACCCGTGTTCGCCATCAGTGCGCCCCTCAATTCCCGCCAGCCAGCGACCGCGCGTACATCGACGATTCTCCGTATGCCACTCTGGCCGAGCGCAAGAACTGCCTGATGTGTCTTGGGTTCTGTCTCACTTAACAAGGCCACCGCAGGAATTCTGGGAAACTCTCGTACCAGCATTGCCACGCGCGCTGCGTGCGCACCGGCACACGACACCGAGACCAGAATGGCGTGCACGTGTCGCGCCTTGACGTCACAAATCACTTCATCAATGCTTTCCTTGTGGACGGCGTGGTAATACCCCTTCCCCACCGCATCAACTCCTGGTCGCTCCTTTGATGTGAGAAAGGTGACAATCGGCAGCAAATCAGGCACTGGTATCAGCTCGGACATCATCTCACCCGCAGTGGTGATACGAAAACGAGCAGCGCTGATACGGCATCGCATCAACTCGCTGGTAGGTATCTCAAGCTAGGAATTCCCTGTCACGCACACGTCATCGGATGAATTTCTGGGTTATCTTCCAATGGATGCTGTCGGCCGGATGGTCGCGAGCACGCGAGTGTTCGAGGAAAGTCCGGGCTCCACAGGGCGCGCTGCCAGGTAACTCCTGGGCGATGCGATTTTCTGCATCGACGGATAGTGCAACAGAAAGCAAACCGCCGATGGTGCCGTATGTCCGGCATACAGGCAAGGGTGAAACGGTGAGGTAAGAGCTCACCGCACAACTGGCAACAGTTGTGGCTCGGTAAACCCCAGCGGGAGCAAGGCCAAATAAGCAGCGAGGGGTGGCCCACCCCGATCAAGACGCTGCGGGTAGGCTGCTCGAGAGGGTGGGCGACCGCTCTCCTAGAGGAATGATCATCCGGGTGGCAACACCCGACAGAACCCGGCTTACAGGCCGGCAGTATCCACTTCAGTGCTTCCTGCAGTTCCAGATCGCTGCGGAAGTTCTGATCTTTTAACAATTAAGTATTTAAAATTTATTTGCTACTATATAGGGTAAATATGCGATTCGATCACTGATCGTCTTCCCGTCGACCCAACCGGTCGCTGGTCCGTGCATCCTGAAGAAAGCCATGCCGTGGAACCCAGCGTCCTGAAAAAACCTGTCGCAAGGTTCGCCATATCAAGCGAACCATGACAATCAGGAGCGCAAGCACTGCCAGCGCGAAAAGCAGGGTCAGGTAGGGATGCCGCCACAGCGCTACAGAGATTGTTGCAACCAGCCCCAGCTCCGCAATACTTGCGGCACCATTCGAGATGGGTTCAGGTGAGGCATCAATGGCATACCGAAGTCCGAGCTTTGTCGTGTGGGTCGTCACGGCGAGTCCGCCACCAAGGAGTGCTGCGACCAGGACGAAAGCCGGATCTCCATGCCATGCTGTTGCAGCAGCAAGAGCTGCAGCTGCTGGGGGACGAATAAGCGAATGTAGGGTATCCCAAATGGAGGCAACCGCAGGAATCAAGGATGCGACAAACTCGATAACCATCAATACAGCTGCGATCCCAATAACCCACCAGGACGTCAAGCCGGAAAGACTGCTCGGAAGTGAAGAAATCCAGCCCAGTCGTGTTGCCAACCCGACAATACTGATGGTGGCATACAGATTCAGACCAGCCGCAAAGGCAACGCCAGATGCCTGCGCCAATGTCTGCAAGGCATTCATCGACACACCCCGAAAGGATAAAACGTCTTCAGTACACCGACGTCGATCGAACCAGGAGTAGCAGGGAATTGGCGAGGCAACTCAATCCACCAGGCGCAATGGCATAACAAGACACAGATATGTTGCAGAATCCTTCCATCCTTCTGGTTCAATGGTAGCAGCGCGTTCAGGCGCCTTGAAGGTCAGCCTGACCTCTTCCGAAGGGATATAGCGAAGAATCTCGAGCAGGTAGCTGGCATTGAAACCGATATCGAGCTGATCGCCGTTGTAGCGCACCGACAATTCATCAGTCGCTTCCCCAAGATCCGGCGTCTGGACACTGAATTTCAGCATCCCTGAGTTGAAAGACAACCGGATGCGATGCGTCTGATCCGAGGCAATGACAGACATTCGCTTCAGCGCACTGGTAAGTGCAACCTTGTCTGCAATTGCCACTCGGTCATTGTCCTTGGGAATTACCTGGTCGTAATTGGGATAGGGTCCCTCAATAAGGCGTGTAAAAACCGAGGTGAATGGAGACCTGAATGCAAGGTGATTATCACCCCGTGCAATTTCCAGCTCTTCGTCAGCAGGAAAGAGGCGTCGAATCTGCTCAAGTGCTTTCGGTGGAACAATCAAGTCGGATGAAGGAGCACCACTCGACTTGATAGGCATTTCCATCTTGGCCAGACGATGACCATTTGTTGCAACCATCCGCATGAAATCAGGCTTCAGCTCCCACAGAACGCCATTAAGGATCGGCCGGCTTTCTTCGGTACTCACTGCGAATGATGTATGCGAGATCAGTTTTTGAAGATCTCCCGAACGAATGCGCCAACTTTCGGTGAATCGCACCACGGGAAAACTCGGAAACTCTTCCTTGGGCAATCCCAGGATCTTGAAGTGCGATCGACCGCAATCCAAGGTGATGCGCTGCTCTCCTGCTGCTGCAATTTTTACCGGAGAAGGGGGGAGTTCACGTGCGATTTCCGTGAGCTTCTTGGCTGGAATGGTAATGGCACCGACCGTCTCGACATCTGCGGCGACTTCCGTACTAACCGCAATATCCAAATCCGTACCCGACAGCCGGATTCCCTTGTCTGTCGTTTCAACCAGGATATTGGCCAGAACGGGAAGCGTGGTCTTGGACGGTATGCTGGCAGCTACCGCTGCCAGGCCTTCCTGAAGCTTCTCCCGGGAAATCGTAAATCGCATTCACCACTCCTGTATTGGGAAGCCATGTGCAAAGTCGAGTAACTTCTTCTGTTGTGTCTTATTAAAAGAAAGAAACAGCAGTAGCCGTAGTAGGTGTAGATGAGTGCATAAGTATGTTAAACTATTACCAAATAAAGAGATAGAGTCTGTCAAACGGTGTGGATACTATGTGCTCTGACTGCGTGTATGTACATCATTTTGGTCCAGCTCTTCTTCGGTGCTCAGAAGGGGAAGGAAATTGTTGATAATCTCCGTGCATGAAACAGTGAATTGTTCAGCGATTAACCGGCGATCCTTCGAACTGGACTCGTAGCCTGGCAATTCTCTGTGCAAAGCTGGAGTCCTCTTTCATTGCTGTGGAAACTCTATCGAGACTATGAAT
>JAYVNZ010000065.1:0-3986 GCA_043758185.1 Gemmatimonadaceae bacterium
CTGCGCATTCATTCGGTCGAGGCGCGTCACGCCTCGCGCATTCGCCGGATGCGTCGCGCCGCGGCTGGCGCGCCGAGCACGGTTCGTTACAGCGGCACGGTGCGTGGCGGTGAGGCCGCTGCGGCCGGTGCAACCGATCCGGGCACGGTGAACCCGACCGCCGTGGTCAACGCACTCAACAAGATCTACGGTGCGGGCGCCAACGCGACAACGGCACCGTCCGAGAGCAACACCACCCACGCTGGCCTCAACGTGGCAACCTCGCTGGCCAACGCGCAGTTTGGCGTGGATGCGGCGTCCGAGGCTTTCGACGAGCCTTTGGATCGCGCAGACGTGGTGGCGATCGTCCAGCCCTTCTTCATCCCGACCATTCAGTAGTACGGGGTGAGGTGCTGGAAAACAGGAAGGGCGGCTCTCTCGAGCCGCCCTTTCCTGTTGCTGCCCGCCGCTACGCGGTCAGCTGTCGCCCTTCCGCGTGGAGTCCGGCTGGCCCGCGACGATGCGCCGTACGCCACGCCAGGCGCGCACCAGCGACGACTGGCTGACGCCCAGGTCGCTCACGATCACGCGGCCCGCGCCGCTGCTGGCATGCACATACCTGCCGCCGCCGATGTAGATGGCGATATGACTGGCTCCGCGTGCTCCCTTGCCGAACGTCAGCAGGTCACCGGGACGCAAGCGTGACTGGTCACGCACCACGGCAAGGCCGGTGGTTGCCTGAAGGCGCGCCGTTCGGGGCATGTTCACCTTGAGCGACGCCATGACGTAGCGCACGAGCCCGCTGCAATCGAATCCGTTCTCGGGGGATGTACCTCCGCGGATGTACCGCGTACCCACCTGGGCGCGTGCGACGGCCACCAGCGAGTCGCGGAACGAATGCACCGATGCGCTGAGGGCCGAGAAGGGCTTGGCCTTGTCGACCCGCCGGGCGTGGGACTGCCCGAACGCCGGCACCGCACACGCGCTCACCAGGGCACACGCCACGAGCGGGCGCATGAGACGGTGACGGAACGACGTGGTGGCTGATGCTGGCATTGGCAGATGGATTGGTCGGCTGACACAGGAAGGGTTCGTGCCAGTGTCGACCAGTGGCGGGGTCTTCCGGTAACAAATGGATCCTACCGGGACCTGCCGGGGAGGTCAAACCTTGACATTGTTTCCGGCCGCGTTTTGTGTTGGCGGAATGGCTGCTAAAAACAACAATAGCAACACGTTAGGCCAACATTTATCCCCTCAGCGAATACCCAGAATCTTGTGCGTCTGGATGCTGAGGCGCCATTGCGGATGCGCCAGACAGTAGGCCAGCGCCGCCGCGGTGTTTACCCGGGTATCCTCGGCGGTGGGTCCATCCAGCGGCTGCAGGAAGAACGCGTCGAAAGCAAGGGACGCAAATCGCTCGGGTTGTGCGTCTGTCTGTTGCTGGGGATATACCAGCTTGAGTTCATGACCCCGTGTGAGCACCAGGGGAGCATCGGCCTTGGGGCTCACGCAGACGTGGTCGATGCCAGGGGGAGCGGTCCGGGTCCCATTGGTCTCCACGGCGACGCTGAATCCACGGGCGTGCAGCGCGGCGATTGCGGCGTCGTCGAGCTGCAGCAGGGGTTCGCCACCGGTGCACACCACAAGGGGCGTTCCGCCTGTCGCGCGGCCGTTCGCGATGGCAGGCCAGCGCGACAGCACCGCGCCAGCAAGGTCGTCTGCCGTGGCGTAACGGCCGCCGTCAGGCCCCACGCCCACGAAATCAGTGTCGCAGAACTGGCACACGGCGGTAGGGCGATCCTGTTCGCGACCTGTCCACAGGTTGCAGCCACTGAAGCGGCAGAACACAGCGGGCCGTCCCGCGTTCTGACCCTCGCCCTGTAGTGTGTAGAAGATTTCGCGGACGACGTACGTCATGCGCGACTCACCGGCCTGCGTAGGGGGCGGGATCAGTGGCGCCCGCCTCGCTGAAGCCCTTGAGGCGCAGGCGACACGCATCACAGTGCCCGCACGCCACCCCCTCCGCCGATGGGTCGTAGCAGCTGAGGGTGATCGCGTAGTCCACCCCCAGCGACAGCCCAAGCTCGACAATCTGCCGCTTGGTGAGGTCCAGCAGGGGAGTCTGGATCCGGATGGGTGTGGTACCCTCCACCCCACCGCGCGTGGCGAGGTTGGCCATGGCCTGGAACGCCTGCACGTACTCCGGCCGGCAATCCGGATACCCGGAATAATCGAGCGCGTTGACTCCAATGAAGATGTCCGACGCAGGGAGCACCTCTGCGAATGCCAGGCAGAAGGACAGGAAGATGGTGTTGCGCGCCGGCACGTAGGTGATGGGGATGCCGTGTCCGATCGCGTCGTCCGTCCGGTCCTTGGGCACGGCAATGTCAGCCGTGAGCGCGGAGCCGCCGAACGTGCGGAGATCGATGTCCACCACTACGTGATCCGTCACGCCATACTGCCGAGCGACCCGGCGAGCGGCGTCGATCTCCGAGGAGTGGCGCTGCCCATACCGGAACGTCATGGCGTGGACGTCGAAGCCCTGCTGCACGGCGA
This sequence comes from Gemmatimonadaceae bacterium, assembly GCA_043758185.1. Classification (GTDB taxonomy): domain Bacteria; phylum Gemmatimonadota; class Gemmatimonadetes; order Gemmatimonadales; family Gemmatimonadaceae; genus AG11. Next base: position 2,536 of record JAYVNZ010000065.1, read on the forward strand.
GCGCGAGCATGGTCGTCGAGTCCAGGCCACCAGAGAGGAGCAGTACGGCTTTCTGTTGCATCCCGAAAAGTAAGGGGCGCTGCGCTCCCTCAGGCCAGCGCCGTGGCAAGATCCTCGATGAGATCGTCTGGATGCTCCAGGCCCACCGAGATGCGGAGCAGGTTGGCCGGCGTTGGTGTGGCGGGTCCTTCCACGGAGGCGCGATGCTCGATGAGCGACTCCGTTCCGCCAAGGCTGGTGGCGCGCGTGAATATCCTGAGGCGACCGGTGAGGGCCAGCGCCTCCGGCGCGCCGCCGCGCACCTGGATGCTCATCATGCCGCCGTAGTCGCTCATCTGCCGCGCTGCGATCGCGTGACCGCCATGCGAGGCGAGCCCGGGATAGTGAACGGCCTCGATACCGGAATGCTGCTCGAGAAAACGAGCCACTGCCATGGCGTTGGCGCAGTGTGCGCGCATGCGCCACGGCAACGTGCGGATTCCCCGCAGCACCAGCCAGCAGTCGAAGGGTGAGGGGACGGCGCCGCCCACCTGCTGCATGAGGCGCAGCCGCGCGACGAAATCGTCGTCCTGGCGTGACACGATGGCACCGCTCAGCACGTCACTGTGGCCACCGAGATATTTGGTGGTGGAGTGAATGACCAGGTCCGCACCGAGCGCAAGCGGTTGCTGCAGCACGGGAGTGGCCCACGTGTTGTCCACCACACATCGCGCGCCCGCCGCATGGGCCAGCTCGGCGATGCGCGCAATGTCCACCACGCGCACCATGGGATTGGACGGTGTTTCGCACCAGATGATCCGCGTGGTTGGCCGGATGGCGCGCTCGACAGCGGCGAGATCCGACATGTCGACCATGTCTGCCAGCAGGCCCCAGGTGGCGAATATTTCGCGAAGCTGGCGCAGGGTGCCGTAGTATGCGTCGCTGGGGGCGATCACGTGATCGCCGGGCGCCAGCGATTGGAGTACGGCGAGCGTGGCAGCGGAACCCGAGGAAAAAGCGAGTGCAGCGGCTCCCTGCTCGAGCGCGGCAAGCGACAGCTCGAGCGACGCGCGATTCGGGTTCGAACTCCGTCCGTAGCTGTGTCCACCACGGAAGGAGCCGTCGGGCTCGCGCTCGAAGGTGGTGGACAGGTGAATGGGGGGCGCCACTGCTGCAGTGGTCGGATCTGTGGCATGGCCGGCGTGGACCGCCAGCGTCTCGATGCGCATGAAAAGCCGGGTAGGGGACGGTGGAAGGTAAAGGCGGGGACGGGGGACGGGGGACGGGGTGTTCCGTGCGAGTTCGGGATGGCGGCCCTGGTGGCACCCTAGATGCCTTTCTCCACTGCATGAAAATATTGGTCACCGGAGGGACAGGCGTTGTCGGCACGGGCACCGTCACTGAATTGCTGCGTCGCGGACACGAAGTCGTACTCGTGTCGCGCCACGCGGACGACGAGGTGCGGCAATGGC
>JAYVNZ010000066.1:0-4467 GCA_043758185.1 Gemmatimonadaceae bacterium
TGTGCGATCTCTGCGGACTGCGCGCCCCCACGTCGCACGTCATCCATCCGCCGCACGACGCACCGCGGTTCGCGCACTATTGTGCCGTGTGCGCGCAGCGCGCTCCGACCGGATGGTTCGTCGTAACGAGCGATTCGGTCAGTTCATAGCCGCCAGCGCGCTGACGCGGGGAAGGGCCGGAACTCCGCTTCCGCGGTTTTCACTGCTCATGCACGACGAGCGACGCGTCTGGCACCACCTGCTGCCGCTCGGCATCTTTGTGCCGGATGATCGCGCGAACGGCTTGTCGCCCGTGACCGCGCACCGACTCCCCCCACACTCGAGCATCGCCCGCACTATGCGTCTCCCCGCCATCGCGATTGCCGCCGGACTCGTGGCCTGCGGAGCCCCCGCGGCCCGCACCCAGGTCGCGACGACGCCGGCTCCCGCCCGCCCGGCCACCGACACATCGCGGAGCGAGCCCGGACTCGGCGCGCTCTCCTTGCCCAATGCAAATCCCTTCCCCAGCACGTACCGCGCATTTCCATCGCGGCCAACGCTGATTCGCAACGTGACGATCCTCACGGCGGCGGGGCCGGTGATTCGCGGCGGCAGCGTGCTGCTGCGCGACGGCCGCATCGCCGGCGTGGGCGCGTCGATCGATGCGCCCGGCGACGCGCTGGTGGTCGACGGCACGGGCAAATACCTCACGCCTGGAATCATCGATACCCATTCCCACATTGGTGCGGGCGGTGTTCCGGACGACCAGGGCGCGAACGCGAACGACGTGAACGAAGCCACGAACCCGGTGACGTCCAACGTGTGGGTGGAGCATTCCGTGTGGCCACAGGACCCGCAGTTTCCGCGCACGCTCGCTGGCGGAGTGACAACGATCCAGGTGTTGCCCGGATCCGCGAACCTGATCGGCGGCCGTAGTGCCGTGCTCAAGGTGGTGCCGTCGCGCACTGTGCAGGGGATGAAGTTTCCAGGCGCGAAGTACGGCCTGAAGATGGCATGCGGCGAGAACCCGAAGCGCGTGTACGCGCAGCGCGGACCGAGCACGCGGATGGGGAACGTGGCCGGCTATCGCGCGGCGTGGATCCAGGCGGAAGGCTACCGCCGCCGCTGGGACAAGTGGAACGCCGACCACAAGGGCGATGCGCCCACACGCGACCTCGGACTTGAGACGCTGGCGGAGGTGCTGCGGGGAAATATCTACGTGCACAATCACTGCTATCGCGCCGACGAGATGGTGCAGATGATCGACATCGCGCGCGAATTCGGGTACCGCATCCGCTCGTTCCATCACGGTGTGGAAGCCTACAAGATCGCGGACCTGCTGGCCCGCGACTCGATCTCCGCCTCAGTGTGGTCGGACTGGGGCGCGTTCAAGCTGGAGGCGAACGACGCTGTGCGCGCCAACCTGCCGCTCCTGTGGAAGGCAGGAGTGATCGCGATCACGCACTCGGATGATGCGTCAGGCGAGCAGCGGCTCAATCAGGAAACGGCGAAGTCGGTGGCCGAGGGCAAGTTGCTGGGCATCAACGTGCCGGACGAGGAAGCGGTAAAGTGGATCACCATCAACCCCGCCTGGGCACTCGGCCTGCAGGATCGCGTCGGCTCCATCGAGGCCGGCAAGAACGCCGACGTGGTGCTCTGGTCCGGCAACCCGTTCAGCGTGTACAGCCGCGCGGAGAAGGTCTGGATCGACGGCGCCATGCTGTTCGACAGGACCGACCCGTCGTCACGGTGGCGAACGGATTTCGAGCTCGGCTACGTGCCGGAGCAGGGAGGACGCAACTGATGCGTACACACATCATGGTCGCCGCGCTGGTTGCCGCAGCGGCATCGCTTCCGGCACAGACCATCGCCATCACGGGTGGTCGCGTGTTCCCGGTGAGTGGACCGCCCATCGAGAACGGCACGGTACTGATCCGCGACGGACGCATCACCGCGGTGGGGACGGGAATCGCGATTCCTGCCGACGCGCGGCGCATCGACGCCACGGGGCGCTGGGTCACTCCGGGACTCGTGAACGCTGCGACGTCCATAGGCGTGCAGGAGATCAGCGCCGTTGCCTCCACCGTGGAGACCTCGCCGCGCACCACGCAGCAGTTGCAACGGGGCGTGTCTGCATCGTTCAACGTGTGGGAGGGGTTCAACCCGGCCTCGGTGCTGATTCCCGCGGCGCGAAAGTCGGGAATCACCACCGCGGCGATTCTTCCGCAGGGCGGATTGATCGCGGGCCGAGGTGCGGTGATGCACCTGGTGGCTGGGGGTGGGCTGACCGACATGCTCATGCGCTCCCCGGTGGTGATGGTGGCCGAGATTGGCAACGGGGGAACGCGTGGCGAGCAGTGGAGCCGCCTGCGTGAGCTGCTCGAGGACGCACGCGCCTACTCTCGTCGCCGAGCGGAGTTCGAGCGCGCCGCAACGCGGCCCTTTGCTGCGACGCGGCTCGACCTGGAAGCGCTCGTGCCCGTGGTGGAGGGACGGTTGCCGCTGCTGCTGTCCGTGGACCGTGCCAGTGACATCGAGGCGGCACTGCTGCTCGCGCGCGACTATCGCCTGCGCCTGATGATCGCGGGCGGCGCCGAAGCGTGGAAGGTGGCGAGCGCGCTCGCGACTGCGCACGTGCCCGTGCTCACGGGCGCCATGAACAGCATCCCTACTTCCTTCTCGTCGCTGGGCCAGCGGCAGGAAAACGCGGGGCTGCTGCGCCGCGCGGGCGTGACGGTGGCGATCATCGGCAATGCGGGCGGCGGGGACGAAGAGGCATTCAACGTCCGCAACGTTCGATTCGAGGCGGGTAATGCGGTCGCCTACGGCATGACGTGGGACGACGCGCTGCGTGCGGTGACGCTCACGCCGGCGGAAATATTCGGGGTGGCCGACCGCGTGGGATCGTTGCAGGCCGGCCGCGATGGGGACGTCGTGATCTGGAGCGGCGATCCGTTCGAGTTCGCGTCGCAGCCCGAACACGTCTTCCTGCGCGGCGTGGAGACGACGACACCGAGTCGCCAGGATCTGCTGGAGCAGCGCTATCGTACGTTGCCGCCCAACTACGGTGCGCCTCGACCGTAGTCGCGCAGCGACGGCCCCTCTCAGCTACACCCGTTCGCCCACCAGCATCGGAGGACACATGCGCAGGTCATTCTGGATTTCCCTCGCGGTCGTCATCGCGTCGACGGCATCAGCGCAGGCGCCTGTTGCGCCAGGACGTCTTTCGGTGCACTGGGAGGAGTTGACCGCAGCCGACTTCCGTACGGCCATCGGCCGAGCGCAGGGTACATGCCTGCTGCCGTTCGGCATCATGGAGAAGCATGGGCCGCATCTCCCACTCGGCAATGACCTGCTCAACGTTCGATATGCCTCGCTCAATGCTGCCGAGCAGGAGTACGCGGTGGTGTTTCCCGAGTATTACTTCGGCCAGATCTTCGAGGCGAAGCACGAACCGGGGACCGTGGCGTACAGTCGTGGACTGCAGCTCCAGTTGTTGCAGGAGACGACGGACGAGATGGCTCGCAATGGCTGCAAGAAGATCATCGTCGTGAATGGCCATGGTGGCAACAACAGCCTGCTGCCGTACTTCGCGCAGACGCAGCTCGAGATGCCACACGATTACGTGGTCTACGTGCAGGGTATGGCTCGCAGCGGACCGGGGGAGCCGAAGCACAAGTCCGACCCGGCAACGGACATGCACGCGGGCGAGAGCGAAACATCAGTGAGCATGATCGCGCGTCCCGACCTCGTACACCTGGACCGGGCGTCGCAGGAATCGGGTGCCGATCAGCGTCGTGTGATGCTGCCACAGGGCCTCTACACCGGCATCTGGTGGTATGGGCGCTTCCCGAATCACTACGCGGGTGAAGGCGCGGTGGCGTCGCGGGAGCTCGGCGAGTTCGAAACGAAGACGTGGATCGCTGCGATCGTGAAATCCATCCGCGCCGTCAAGGCGGACCAGGAGAGCCTGCGGCTGCAGACCGAGTTCTCGGAGCGCAGCAAGCACCCGCTGGACACGCGGGAGTAGCGTGGGTCAGCCAAGCAGCGTGCGCAGGAAGCTCAACCCCTCGCTCGCCAACGTATCCGAATCGCGAGCCAGAGGACGCCAGATTGCCGCCGCGCGCGCAATCGTCTCCACGCGATCCGAGAACGTCTCGACCACCACTCGTCCTGTGTAGCCGGTCTCCCGTAACGCACGCGCCACTGAATTCCAGTCGAGTTGGCCCGTACCAGGCGTGCCACGATCGTTCTCTGCAACCTGTACGTGGACGAGGTGAGGCGCCGCCGCGCGCAGTGCAGCGCCGAGATTCTTCTCCTCGATCCCGAGATGAAAGAGGTCGAGACAGAGTCCGACCGCCGGGTGATTCACTCGCGTCATCAACTCGAGCGCCTGCGCCGTGGTATTGAGGAAGCTGGTCTCGAAGCGGTTGAGCGTCTCCACGCCGAGCGTCACGCCGCGTGCCGACGCGTAGTCGCCCAGCCGGT
>JAYVNZ010000067.1:0-13918 GCA_043758185.1 Gemmatimonadaceae bacterium
GCGGTTGCCGGCCGCACGTCGGCAATGGCGTCCACCTCGCCGGCCCGCAGCGCCAGCACGCGCGTGGTCTCGTCAGGAATGAACCGGAAGATGATCGTATCCATTCGTGCGGCGGTGCCGCGATACCGCTCGTTCCTCACGACGGTGAGATGGCTGTGCGCTGTGTACTCCACGAGGCGGAATGCGCCGGTGCATACGGGATGTCGGGTCGGGTCGCTTCGGGGCGACACGACGGCATACGTGGGATGCACCAGCTGCTCGGCGAGCCGCCGATTCACGCGCGACGGCGTGATGTCGAGCGTGGTGTCGTCCACCACGCGGACGCTCGAGTCCGAGAGGAAGCTGTAGTCCGTGTGGGCGTGCGCCGCTCCACCAAGCGTGAACGCGACAGCGTGCGCATCGAGCGGGCTGCCATCGGAAAAACGGAGACCGGGGCGCAGGATGAAGCGCATCATGGTAGGCGAGCGTGCCTCCCACCGCGTCGCAAGCGCCGGCGCAACGGTGAAGTCCGGCGACAGACGGACCAGCGGTTCGCACACGCCGGCGTTGAGGGGGTATCGCGCCAGCCTGTCACGGTTGAGTGCGAGCGTAAACTCGTCGGCTCCGTACGCCACGATCAGGGTGCGACGCGGCGCACCCATTTCGCTGTGCGGCGCGGCACACCCCACGCATGCGGACACGAGCAGCAGCATAGCCTGGCGCATTCGCCAATATGCGACGCCCGCGAACGCAGGGGGAAGGAGTGCGGCCGCTGCGAAGCTTGCGCGGGACGGGACGTCCGACGACGTTGGGCGAATGCCGGAACGTCCATCGCAGCTCTCGGGTCGGGAATTATCTCCCTGCGGCTGCGGCACGCCGGGTGAGGCGAATGCCTCCACCTGCTACTGCGGCGTGGAGGACCTGCTGCGCATCATCCGGCGCCGGTACTCGTTGGCGGTGATGAATGCCGTGCGGGGTCATGAGAAGCCGCGGTACCACGACATCGCGGAGAGGGTGCCCGGCATCAGCAGTTCCACGCTCGCGGAAACATTGCGTGCCCTCGAGGCGGCGCAGTTGCTGCTTCGGACACCTGGGCAGGACGACAGCCCATTCCATACCTACGCGCTCACGGCATCCGGGACCAAGCTGCTGAGCCGGCTGCGCCAGCTACTTGTTGAGCTGTAGCAGGCCCGCGGACCGCGCACTTCGGTGAATCGAAGCGAGTTTGCCGCGCGATGACTCCTACTGTAGTCTATCCCGCTGCAACGATTCGCTCCACGCAGCACAACGCAGAGGTGGCATGCTGGAGCGCCGGGTGATTGCGGTGGAAGGGGTGGTGCAAGGCGTGGGGTTTCGACCCTACGTCCACCGGCTCGCCTCGACGCATGCGCTTCGCGGCTCCGTGCGCAACGACGCCAACGGGGTAGTGATCGACGTGGAAGGGGAAGCGGCGCAGGTCGACGAGTTCCTTCGCACCCTGTTCGTCGCGCCACCGGCACTCGCCCGCATCGGCGCCTACAATGTCTCGACCCTGCTCCCGCGCGCCACCGACGGCTTCCGCATCGAGCCCAGCGGAGCAGGCGCGCCGGATACTTCAGCGGCAATACCCGTGGACGTTGCAACGTGCCCGGCCTGCCTCGTGGAACTCCTCGATCCGTCGAACCGCCGCTTTGGGCATGTTTTCATCACCTGCACCGATTGCGGGCCGCGGTTCACCATCGTGACTCACACGCCGTTCGACCGCGAGCGAACGACGATGTCCCCGTTCGCGCCGTGCCCCGCGTGCCAGCGCGAGTACGACGATCCTGGCGACCGCCGTTTCCACGCGGAAACCATCTGCTGTCCCGATTGCGGTCCAGTACTGTCCGCCGGTAGCACCGCGGTGCACGGGCCACCCGACTCGGGGTCCGCGGCACTCGGCGTCGCGGTAACCGCGCTCGAGAATGGCCAGGTCGTGGCCCTCAAGGCGCTCGGCGGCTTCCATCTCGCCTGCGACGCAACGAATTCACTCGCTGTGGATCGACTTCGGCTCCGCAAGCTTCGTCCGGCAAAACCCTTTGCCATCATGGTGCGCGACGTCCGGGCGGCGGCAATGCTGGCGCGCCTTTCCGCAGTTGAGCGCGCGGCACTCGAATCGCCGGCGCGGCCGATCGTCCTGCTGCGGCGGCGCGCGGAAGCAGCTATCGCCCCTTCAATCGCTCCGGGCACCGGCCTGCTGGGGGTGATGCTGCCATCGACGCCGCTGCATCACTTGCTGCTCGGTGCGGTGGACCGGCCTCTCGTGATGACGAGCGCCAACCGAAGTGGAGAGCCCGTGGCAACGGACGAGACTTCCGCGCGACTGGCACTGAGTGACATCGCCGATCTCTTCCTCAGCCACGATCGGGACATCGCCACCCGCTGCGACGACAGCGTGATACACGAGACAGCAGGTGCCGTGCGGCAGATCCGGCGGGCACGCGGTTACGTGCCGCGAGCCATCATCCTGCCATTCGCGTCGCCGAGCACGGTGCTGGCTGTGGGAGGCCATCTCAAGAACACCATCTGTGTCGTGCGAGGGGAGGCAGCGCACCTCTCTGCACACGTCGGCGACCTCGACAGCCCCGCGAGTCGCGCCGCATTGCGCATGGCGGTGGATGCAACGGTGCGAACGGCGGGTGCGGCGCCGGCCATCATGGCGCACGACCTTCATCCGGAATACGGCTCGACCCAATTCGCGGATGCGTACGCGACCGAGCACGGCATCGCGCAACGTATTGCGGTGCAACATCACCATGCCCATGTGGCGGCCTGCCTCGCAGAACATGGGGTGCGCGAGCCGGCGATTGGGGTTGTGTTCGACGGCGCCGGGCTCGGCAGCGACGGCGCCATCTGGGGTGGCGAGTTTCTCGTGGTGGATGGCGCGCGGTATTCGCGGTGCGGGCACTTGGCATATGTGCCGCTGCCCGGCGGTGATGCGGCAGCCCGACGCCCCTGGCGCGCGGCAGCCGCGCACCTCTCGCGACTAGGTCTGTCCGCGGAACAGCGGGACGCGCTGCGACCCGCGACAGTAGACGCTCGCGACTGGGCCAGCGTGCACGCCCTGCTGGCGTCACGGGCACCAATGCCGTCCACGTCGAGCGTCGGGCGGCTCTTCGATGCGGTGGCGTCACTGCTGGGCGTTTGCCACGTAGCGAGCTTCGAGGGGGAAGCCGCGATGGCACTGGAGTCGCTTGCGGGCAGGCAGTCCGTGCGCGGTTATCCCGTGACGCTGAGCGGAGACGGTGGGTGGACGGCCGATGCGGCGCCAATCATGCACGCAGTGCTGCATGACCTGTCCAGGGGGCGCAGCGTTTCAGAGATTGCGGGCGCGTTTCACTTCACACTCCGTGACCTGATCGTGATGGGGTGCGAACGGACGCGAGACGACAGCGGACTCCAAACCGTGGTACTGAGCGGCGGCGTCTTTGCAAACCAGTTGCTGCTGGAGTCCGCGGACGCTGCGCTTCGTGCGCGTGGATTTCGGGTGCTGCTGCCGCGCGACGTACCGGGCAATGACGGTGGACTCGCACTGGGGCAGGCGTACGTTGCCGCATGCGCGCTCGAGGAGGACCTATGTGCCTAGGGGTACCCGGCCAGATCATCGAGTTTCTCGATCCAACGCATCACCTGGCGCGGGCCGAGATTTCCGGCGTCCGCCGCGCGATCAACGTGGGGTTGCTCATTCCCGACGGGCTCGAGATCGGAGACTGGGTGCTGATCCACGTGGGGTTTGCCCTCAGCAAGATCGACGAGGACGAAGCGAAGCGCACGCTCGAGTTCCTGGAGCAGCTCGGATCCGACTTTGCCGAGGAGATGGTGCTCATCGAGCGGAGCGAGATCGAATGACTTTGACACGCGCGGAGCCGGTGACGGTGCCGTCGATCGCCAGCGCGCACTTTGCGGCCAGCAACGCCATTGCGGAGACTTTCTTCGGCAGCCAGGCCGATGCCATCGCCCGCGCTTGTCACTCCAAGGCCGAGCGATTCCAGAATGGGGGTCGGCTGCTGGTATGGGGCGAAGGAGCGCAGCGCAGCGACGTTGCGCACGTTGTCGTGGAGTTCCTCCATCCGGTGGTGGTAGGCAAGCGTGCCCTTCCCGCCATCGCGCTGCGTGGGGCATCGGGACACGGTGCTGCCGCACACTTCGAGACATTTGCCCGCGCCGAGGACATCCTGCTGGTGCTTTGCGCCGGTGCGGTCGATGCCCGGCTGTCCGGGCTGGTTGCGGCGGCGGCGGCGCGAGGCGTTCTCACGATTGCCCTAAGCGGCGACTGTGATCCCCCACATGGAGCGGATCACGCATTCGCCGTGCGGAGCCGCGATGCATGCATCGTGCAGGAGACGCACGAGATGCTGTATCACATCCTCTGGGAACTGACGCACGTGTTCCTTGATCATCGCGTGGGCGAGACATGACTGTGAACACGTCCATGCCTCAGTGCGACGCCGCGGCCGGGGAGTGCCACCTCTGCGGCGACGTCGCCACCATCGGCCGCGTGATGGCCATCGATGCGGCTTCGCGCACCGCGCAGGTCGCGTTCACTGGCGTCACGGCGACGATTGCCCTTGACCTCGTGGACGCAGGCGTGGGCGACACCCTTCTCGTACACCTGGGCTTCGCAATCGAACGGGTGGATCCGGCATGAGCGATCGCGACTTTGCCCGCGAGCTGTACCCGTTTCTCTACGCGCCCGCCACTGGCGCCGTGAGCAGTACTACCGCGTTGCTTGCGTCGGTGCGCGATTCCACACTGGCGAAGTGCGCCGAGGTGGTCGCACTGCGTAACGGACTGCTGGCCGAATACGAGGAGCGGATCGGCGAGGCTGCAAGGGCGATGGCCGCTCGCTTTGCCGCCGGCGCGACGCTGTTTGCCTTCGGCAACGGTGGGAGCGCAACAGACGCCGATGATGCCGCGATCGATTGCCTGATACCGCCTCATGATGCGTGGAAGTCGCTGCCCGCCGTGTCGCTGTCGGCAGACAGTGCAACGGTCACCGCGCTGATGAACGATGTGGGCGCCGACGCAGTGTTCGCCCGGCAGCTTGGCGCATTGACTCGGCGTGGCGACATAGCCCTCGGTTTCTCGACCAGTGGCAATTCCACGAACGTAGTGGCGGCATTCTCTGCGGCGAAAAAGCGAGGGATGATGACCGTTGCCCTCGTGGGATACGGCGGCGGCGACATTGCTGCGGCTGGCACCGTGGACTTCTGCTTTATCGCGCGACGAGAATTTGTGCCAAGAATCCAGGAGGGACACGCCACGCTCTGGCATGCCCTGCTCTCCACTGTGCAGGGCTCGCTCGGCACCTTGTCCGAGGGCTTGGACTGACATGCGGTTCGTCGACGAATACCGGAACCCGGAGGGAATCGCGCGGTTGAGCGCGGAGATCGTGCGTCTTGCCCGGGGCAAGCGCGTGAAGATCATGGAGGTGTGCGGCGGACACACGCATGCCATCTACAAGCACGGACTCCAGGACCTGTTGCCGGAGAACGTGGAGCTCGTGCATGGCCCGGGCTGTCCGGTGTGCGTCATCCCCATGGGCCGCATCGACGATGCGATCGCCATCGCCCGCACGCCCGGGGTCATCTTCGCCACCTACGGCGACATGATGCGCGTGCCCAGTTCCACCGGCAGCCTGATCGACGCGAAGGCGGACGGCGCCGACGTCCGCTTCATCTACTCGCCACTGGACGCCTTGACGCTGGCCCGCAAGAATCCCGAGCGCGAAGTGGTGTTCTTTGCCGTTGGCTTCGAGACGACAGCGCCATCCACGGCAGCCACGCTGCTGCGTGCGCGTGCCGAAGGGCTTAGCAACTTTTCCGTGTTCTGCAATCATGTCACGATCATTCCAGCCATCAAGGCCATCCTCGATTCTCCCGGGATGGACCTCAACGGCTTTATCGGCCCCGGCCATGTGTGCACGATCATCGGCACCGCGCCGTTCGAGTTCATCCCGCGCGATTACAACCTGCCCATCGCGGTGAGCGGCTTCGAGCCGTCGGACATCCTCCAGTCGGTGCTGATGATCCTGCGGCAGCTCGAGGACGGCCCCATTCGCGTGGAGAACCAGTATGCGCGCGTGGTGCGCGACGGGGGGAACCGCCGCGCGATGGAGATTCTCACGGACACCATGATGCTGCGTCCCTTCTTCGAGTGGCGCGGGCTCGGCTTCATCTCCCAGAGCGCGCTGCAGCTGCGCCCGGAGTTCGCGGCCTTCGACGCCGAGGTGAAGTTTACGGTGCCGAACGTGCGCGTCACGGATCCCAAGGCGTGCCAGTGCGGCGAGGTGCTCAAGGGCGCCATCAAGCCGTGGCAATGCAAGGTGTTCGGCAGCGCGTGCACGCCGGAGACGCCCATTGGCTCATGTATGGTGTCGCCAGAAGGCGCATGCGCGGCGTACTACAACTACGGGCGGTATTCACTGATGAAGCAGGGTTCGGCCACCCTCTTGCCGGTGCTGGCGGGATGACGACCACCGGCCGTATCGAGTCGTCACTGGCCGTGCAGCTTGGCCGCATGGAGCGCGCGCGCGTGGTGCGCGACGAAGCGCCGAGGATGCGCGACCAGCATGTCACGTTGAGCCACGGGAGCGGAGGCAAGTCGAGCCACGCCTTGCTCGACGCGGTGATCCTGCCTGCCTTCGGCAATGCCCTTCTTGATGGCGGCGCGGACGCGGCCGTGTTCAGCAGTGCGCCCGGCGGGGAGCGCATCGCGCTCACCACCGACAGCTACGTCGTGAGCCCGCTCTTCTTTCCGGGTGGCGACATCGGGAAGCTTGCGGTCCACGGGACAATCAACGACCTCGCGGTTTCGGGCGCACGTCCCCTCGCGCTGAGCGTCGGCTTGATCCTGGAGGAAGGGCTGGACATGGTGATCCTGCGGCGCGTCGTAGAGTCGATGGCCGCCGCCGCCGCGGAGGCCGGCGTGCCGATCGTGACGGGCGACACGAAGGTGGTGAATCGCGGCAAGGCGGACCAGCTGTTCATCAACACCAGCGGCGTGGGCGTGGTGAGCAACACGTGCACCTTGAGCGTGGATCGCGTGCAGGCGGGGGACGTGGTGCTCGTGAGCGGCTTCATCGCCGACCATGGGATCGCGGTGATGCTCGCGCGCGAGGCGCTGGAACTCGACGCACAGATCGAGAGCGACACAGCCCCGTTGCACGAACTTGTTGCACTGTTGCTGGCTGCAGCGCCTGCCACCCGCGTCATCAAGGATCCCACGCGCGGCGGCATGGCCAGCGCGCTGAACGAGATCGCGAGTCGCACCCGGCTTGCAATCATCATTGACGAAGAGCGGGTGCCGGTCCGCGAGGCTGTGCGTGGCGCATGCGAGATCCTGGGCCTGGAGCCTCTCCAGATTGCCAACGAAGGCAAGCTCGTGGCAATCGTGCCGCAGGAGCAGGCCGATGCGGCCCTGCGCGCGTTGCAATCCCATCCGCTCGGTGCGGATGCGGTGATCGTGGGTGAAGTCCTGCCGAAACCGGAAGGAATGGTGTTGCTTCGCACGGGCATTGGAGGTTCACGAGTGCTCGACATGCTCGTGGGCGATCCGCTGCCACGCATCTGTTAGGGAACCCTCTGCGAGACGAGGACGACTCGATGGCAATGCACAACGAGAGCGGCGACAAGATGCGTGGCGGGCAACCGCCCATACCTGCAACATTGCCGGAACCCAAGCCGGAAACGCTGCCGCTCGGGCCCTTGAAGACGATTCACGTCTTCTGGATGGCTGGGATGAGCTGCGACGGATGCACCATCACGGTCGCCGGGGCGACGAACCCCGGCATCGAGGGGCTGCTGCTGGGCACCGTGCCCGCCATGCCCAAAGTCCTCCTGCACCATCCCGTGTTGTCCGTCGAGGCCGGCGCCGAGTTCATGGCGACCTTCAAGAAGGCACACGACGGCACGCTCGGCGACCCATACGTCGTGGTGTTCGAGGGATCGGTGCCGGACGAGCGCATTGCCGCGCGCACTGGCGGGTACTGGTCCGCGATGGGTTCGGAGTTGATGGCAGGCGAAGCGGAAGGTGGCCAGTCACGGATGGTGCCTACCACCGAGTGGCTGACGCGCCTTGCGCCTGGTGCTGCGGCGACCATCGCCATCGGCACCTGCGCTACGTGGGGCGGCATTCCATCGGCGGAGGGCAATCCCACCAACGCCATGAGCGTGATGGATCATCTCGGCAAGGATTACCGCAGTGCCTTCGGCCTGCCGGTGATCAACATCCCGGGGTGCGCACCGCAAGGCGACAACTTCACCGAAACGGTGTTCGCCATTCTCCTGTTCCTGCAGGGTCTTGGCCCCTTGCCGGCATTCGACGAACTGGGCCGGCCGTCGTGGCTGTATGGCGAAACGGTGCATCGCGGCTGCACGCGCGCGGGATACTACGAGGAAGGTGTGTTCGCAAAGAACTACGGCGACCCCGAATGCCTCGTGGAGATCGGCTGCTGGGGTCCCGTGGTGAACTGCAACATCGTGAAGCGCGGCGCCATCAACCACATGGGTGGGTGCATGGAGGCGGGCGGCGTGTGCATCGCGTGCACCATGCCGGGTTTCCCGGACAAGTTCTCGCCGTTCTACAAGGCGCCGCCAGGTGGCATCATCTCCACAACCATGTCCCATGGGGTGGGCGGAGTCATTCGTCGCCTGCGTCGCCTGAGCAACCGTCACGCGGGCCGCGAGACGCGCTGGGACCGCGCCAATCACGTGCCGAGCGGGTGGGCCAACCTGCCCGGTGAAACAATCGGCCTCAAGGCCATGGAGTTCTTCTACCAGAAGTGGCAGCACTGGGGCTCGCGCAAGCCTGGTCGCCGACCCGGCGAGGAGGAGTGGCTGTGGGGCGCCAACCGGCCAGGCAAGCCGAGTGACTATCACGACACGAGTGTCTCGGAGGGGAAATGACCGACGCTGAGCTGTGGAGTGCCTGGCGGATGTGGATGATCGTGGCCGTGGTGATCATCCTGGCGGCCGCGACGCTGCTGATCATGATCTGGCGGACGGCGCGCGGAATCTACGCGGAGGCGCTCCGCGCGCTCGCCGCCGCGGAGAAGATTCGCGAGAGCACCACTTCCATCTGGGCGCTCAAGACGACGAACGAGGTCGCCGGCACCATGCTGGCAACCGTGCAGCACATCGAGGCCAATGGGGGCGCGCTCGCCGCGGCGCTCGAGTCCCACGCAGGCGCACGCTAACCGGACGACTCATGCAGACTCCATCTCCCGATACGGTTCGCACCATCTGGACGCTGTCGCTCGTGGTGTTCGTCGTTGTGCTGCTGGTGGTCGCGGCGCTACTGACGCTCATTTTGCGTGCGGCCAAGGACATCCGCACGGGTGTCTCGATCATCTGGAACGTGGGCCAGCGCATCGCGAACAACACCATCCAGCTCGGGATGCTCAGCAAGACCAACGATGCGGCCTCCGCAATCCTGACGTCGGCGGTCGGCATCATCGGCGCAACCGCCGCCATCCAGGGTCACGCAGGGGAGTGTCCCGGCTGTCCGCAGTGCGTCCTCGGACCGGCGTGGCAGCGATGAACGCGTTTACCTTTCTCGCGCTGCTGTCCGTGATCGGCGCGTCGGCGCTCTTCATCGCGCTGGCGATCTTTCTCTTCATGATCAGCGGCCAGCTGGCGCAGATCGGCGGTGAGGAAAAGGGCTACGGCGTGAAGGCCAGCTTTCTCTCGAAGATCCGGATGGGTGTCCGCGCGATCGAGAGTGAGACAGGCATGATCGCCCCGCAGGTCACGCGGCTCAACGACACGCTGACGCAGGTGCGCGACGGCCTGATTGTCGTGGACAACAACCTGGGTGGCGTGATTGCCGCCGTCTCGCGGCAGGTAGCCCCATGAGCGAACCCATGATGCCCCAGGCGGTCTATACCATCTGGTGGGTGGGGTTGATCGTGACGCTGGTGATCTTCGTCCCACTGTCCGTCTTCCTGCTCCATCGTACCTACGTGGCGGCGAAGTCGATCCGGCAGTATGCGGCCGAGGCACTTACGGCGGCGGCCGGCATCGCGGGCAACACGCAGTACATCCCGGCCCTCGACAGCACGATCGCCGTGGGCAGCGCGATGGTGGGCGTGGCCGGCGAGATCTCGCAAAAGCTCGATACGGCTGCCACCGTGCTCGCTTCCCGAATCAAGTGAGGATGATGACATGCTCCTGACACTCACGCTCATCACCGTAGCACTCGTGGTTCTCGCACTCGCGGGTTACCTCATCCTGATCGTGGTGCAGCTCAGCGCGGCGCGGCGCAGCGTTGCCGCCATCGCGGACGGTCTTGAAGTCGTGGCCGGTCACACCGCGCCGCTGCCGGAGAAGCTCACCACCATCAACGGCGCGCTCGTCCAGCTCCTCACCGGCCTCCAGTCCGCCGACCGCCACCTCGGGCGCGTCGCCACCGTCTTCAAGCTCGGCTGATCCCATGTGCTTCAAGAATCTCCCCATCGAGTTCGACGCGCAGGGCAAGGCGTTCCTCAAGGACAACGCGGCGAATCCGTATTCCACCGCGGTGGCAGCGCCACCCGGCGTGCCCAAGCAGCTCGACCACGACAAGGTGCTCGAGCTCGTGAAGCGGAACGGCCACATCAAGGACGTGGATTACGATCCGGTGACCCGCGTGGCTGGAGCGCTCGCGTTCCACACCGTGACCGACGTTCGCGAACGCAAGGTGCTCGAGGCGCGGTCAGTGGCGACGCTGTTTCGCGGATACGAGGTGATCATGATCGGCCGCGATCCGCGCGATGCCATTTACATCACCAGCCGAGCCTGCGGCGTATGCGGCGGTGTGCACTCCACGTGTTCTGCGCTCGCCATCGAAATGGCCATCGGATGCGAGCCGCCGCCACTCGGCGTGCTGATCCGCAACCTCGCGCTGTCGCTGGAGTTCCTCTACGACCACCCCCTGCACCTCCACCTGCTCGCTGGGCCGGACTACTCGGCCGTGATCGTGGAGCAGACGAACCCGGGGCTCCTGGACAAGGCGCGCAGCACGGCGGCGCACGGTGCGGCGATTCATGGCTACAAATCGATGTTCGACCTGATGACGGACCTCAATCCGCTCACCGGCAACCTCTACCTCGAAGCGCTGGCGATGACGCGCGTTGCGCGCGAAGCCTATGTGCTGATCTGCGGCAAGTATCCGCATCCGCAGACCATCGTGCCCGGCGGCATGAGCTCGACCATCAACCTCACGGTCATGAACGAGATGTACGTGCGGCTGAGCCAGTTCTTCGATTACGGCAAGAAGATCGCGGCCATCTGGGACGACATCACCAACTTCTTTTACGAGGCCGATCCGAAGTACAAGCTGGTGGGTTCCCGGCGTGCCAACATGATCGACACGGGTATCTTCGACGTCCCCGGCGTCTACGATACCACCTACAAGAACGCGAACGAATGGGGCAACGCGCGCTGGGCGACGCCAGGCGCCATCGTGGACGGCCAACTGGTGACGACGGACCTGCACAAGATCAACATGGGGCTTGAGGAGTTCGTCGAGCACTCGTATTACGACGAATGGACGGGCAGCGGACAGAAGCCGCACTTTCCCACGGATCCGGCGGGCCATCCATTGTCGCCATACCACCCATGGAACAAGATCACCAAGCCGAAGCCGGGTGCGCAGAGCTGGAAGGAGAAGTACACATGGGATACGGCCCCACGGTGGGACCGGCTCGGCATGGAGGCGGGTTGCTACGCACGCATGTGGAACACCGCCGTGGCGCAGAAGCATCCGGAAAATCCGTTCATCGAGGCAACGGGCCATTCCCTCAAGATCCGCCTGCCGCGCGGCAAGCTGCCGGAAACGGAGATCGAGTGGCATGTGCCCGACGTCTGGAACGCCTTTGAACGCAATCGTTCGCGCGCGTACTGCGTGGGGTATACGGCCATGATCGCCATGAACAACTGGATGGCGGCGATGGAGCTGCTCAAGGATGGCGATACCCGCACGTCCACGAAGTTCGAGATGCCGAAGAAGGGCGAGCAGATGGGCGTCGGCTTCTGGGGCGCGGGCCGCGGCTACCTCACGCATCACCTGGTGCTCGATCGCGGGGCCGTGTCCAACTACCAGATCGTCACGCCGTCCACGTGGAATGCATCGCCGACGGATCGCTGGGGTCAGCCCGGCCCGTACGAGGAGGCGGTGATGAACACGCCGCTGCTTGAGGAATCCACCGATCCCGGGAAGTTCCGGGGCGTGGATATCCTGCGCGCCATCCGCAGCTTCGATCCATGCATGCCCTGCACGACGCACATCCAGTCAGAGGCAGGCATGATCACGCGCGAGGTGAACACGTGTGCGTGTGGGCTCGACGATTGATGCGCGGTCGGCCTGAGCGACCCCCGTGTCGTCCTGAACGAAGCGCCTGCCCCGAGCGTAGCCGAAGGGAAGGACCTGCTCTCCCGCGCACATGAGCCTGCGCGCCGTCATTGGCGGAGTGGGCTATCGCAACCTCCGCGATCACTCGCTCGGCATCGTGATGAGCGACGAGCTCGAGGCACTGGCGAAGCCACCAGCGCTGCAGGTGGAGGACCTCTGCTATGGCCCGGTGGCCGTGGCGCAGTGGTTCCTGGACGAAGCAAACGTCAACCGCGCTGTATTCATCACGGCCATTGCCCGCGAGGATGGCCGTCCACCAGGCACCATCTGCGCCTACCGGTGGGACCACGTGTTGCCGGATGATGAGACGATCCAGCGGTGCGTGGTGGACGCGGTGACCGGGGTGATCCTGCTGGACAACACGCTCGTGGTGGTGGAATGGATGGGCGCGTTGCCCGACGAGACGATCGTGATCGAGGTGGAACCCCTGGAGCATGCCTTCGGCGACGAAATGAGCCCGGTCGTGGCGGCGGCGTACGCGGAGGTGAGGAGGCTGGCACTGCACTATGCCACGGACATAGACGCTGGACGGACACTGCAGGTGCGGGCGTTCGGCGGTGGGTGGCCGGCGAAGGCACCGCACCCTGCCCGCGCGTGAGCGAGCACGAGACACCCATTGCCGAGGCCGAGTCGGGCGACCTGCTCATGGAGGCGGAGCGCCTGATCGAGTCGCTTTCAGCGCACCCTGATCCGGCTGTCGGGATCGCGGTGACATCGCTGCTCGAACGGATCGATGCTGTGCATCGCACGGCGCTCGCACACCTGATGGGCGCCATCCAGTCCATGGCTGGCGATGCGTTCGTCAACAGGCTCACGGGCGACCCTGCCATCCGCCTGCTGCTCATGTCATACGACCTGCTCGCCATTGACCGTCGCACGCTGGCGGAAGAGGCGCTGGATGCCGTGCGCGGTCACCTGCACGCGCATGGCGTGGACGTCGAGCTGCTGGAAGTGCTTGGAGGGGTCGTCACCATCCGCATTCACGGCGTGACGCCGACGGACGCTATGTACGACGGCGTCACGCGCGACATCGCTGAAGCGCTCCAGGTGGGGTTGCTCGGCTTTCAGGAACTGGAGATTCGCGAGGGCAAGGCCGCGCGCCCGGTTGCGGTGGATTCGAATTTCCTTCCTGCCTCGTCGCTCAAGCGCGCCTTCCGTCCCGTGTACCGTGACGTCTGCCGGTCCGGTGAGCTCGCGAATGGCATGATGCGCAGTGCCGTGCTCGACGAGACCAGCGTGCTGGTGATCCGGGTGGCCGACGAACTGTTCGCGGTGAGGAATGCCTGTGGTGGGAGTCCACTGCCGCTGGATTACGGCACGCTCGACGGAACCACGCTGCGCTGCAGCTGGCACGGATGCCTCTACGACATTCGCACTGGCGCGCGACTCGACCGGGATGACGTACCGCGCGAAGAGTACCTCCATGTGTGTCCAGTACGCGAGGTTGACGGGGTGATCCAGGTGGTGGTGGGAACAGTGCGCGCGGCGGCGCCGGCGTGATGCGTACGCTCATTGCCGGTTTCGGAAATGT
>JAYVNZ010000068.1:0-5718 GCA_043758185.1 Gemmatimonadaceae bacterium
CCCCAGAACGCCACGAGGTTGGCGTCGGCACCGCTATGCGGCTGCACGTAGGCGTGCGCACTACCGAACAGCTCGCAGGCACGATCCGCCGCGTATTGCTCGATGTCGTCCACGCTCTCACAGCCGGCATAGAAGCGCTTGCCCGGCACGCCCTCGGCGTACTTGTCCGTGAGGAGGTTGGCCATGGCGGCCTGCACGGCAAGCGACGAATAGTTCTCGCTCGCGATGAGCTTCACGCCGTTGCGCTGGTGTGCCAACTCGTCGACGATGCCGCGCGCCGTGTCCGGACTCACGCGGTGCACCAGGTCGAGGTTGGCGAGGTACGCCAGGAAGCCCGGCGGCACGTCGCCAATGCCCTTGCCCGACGACGTGAGATATGCCTCGACCAGCGAATGATGCGTCATGGGTGTCGTTCGAATGTGGCCGGCGGTCGCGTGAGTCCAGTGTGCGACGTGTGTCGCGGTACCTCGCGACGGCGAGCCGTCGCTGCGCGCGGGGCCGCGTCGTGAATGTAACGGGCGCGCGTCGGCTGCCTCAAGTCGGCTGGCCACGCGGCGGCGCGGGCAGCATCTTGCCCGCATGAACCGCCGACACTTCGTCCAGCGCAGTGCCCAGTCCCTCGCCGCCGGTTGGGTGACCGCGCGCTGGCCCACCGCGCCATTCGCGGAACGTCGCCCGCGCCCGAGTTCGTCCCAGCTACAGTGGCAGCGCGATGAGCTCGCGATGTTCCTCCACTTCGGCGTGAATACCTTCACCGATCGCGAATGGGGCGATGGTCGCGAGGATCCCGCGATCTTCAACCCTGCCGCACTCGACGCCCGGCAGTGGGCGCGCGCGGCCCGCGCGGCGGGATTCAAGAGCATGATTCTTACTGCCAAGCATCACGACGGGTTCTGCCTGTGGCCCACGCGCACCACGACGCATTCCGTCGCCGCCAGTCCGTGGCGCAACGGCGGCGGCGACGTGGTTCGGGAGATGGTCGATGCGTGCCGCGCCGAGGGACTGCGGCCGGGCCTCTACCTCTCGCCGTGGGACCGCAACAATCCGCTGTACGGCGACTCACCGCGCTACAACGACCTGTACTGCGACCAGCTCACCGAGTTGCTCACGAACTACGGACCGCTTGCCGAAGTCTGGTTCGACGGCGCGAACGGCGAGGGGCCCAACGGGAGGAAGCAGGTGTACGACTGGCCGCGCGTCTGGGCGCTCGTGCGGAGGCATCAGCCAGGCGCGGTGATGTTCTCTGATGCGGGCCCGGACGTCCGGTGGTGCGGCAACGAGCGTGGAGTCGGTGGCGATCCGAATTGGTCAACAGTCGATCCGGCCGCCGTTCCGTATCCTGGCGCGAATGGTCCCGGTGTGAATGCATCCCTCCAGCATGGTGACCCCACGGGTTCCGTCTGGCGTCCCGCCGAGATGGACGTATCCATTCGGCCCGGGTGGTTTTATCACGGAGCCGACGATGCAAGGGTCCGGAGCGTGGACAACCTCGTGGATCTCTATACGAGTTCGGTGGGACGCAACGGCAAGCTATTGCTCAACGTGCCACCCACGCGCGATGGCTTCCTGCATTCAACCGACGTGGAGCGCTTGCGTGGCTTTCGCGAACGCCTCGATGAGCAGACGCACACGGGCCTTTCGCGCGGCTCGCGATCGCACTGGACCGTCACCGGCGCGCGCACCGCTCGGCTCGACGTCACGCTGCCGCGCCCGGCCCAGGTGTCGATGGTACGGCTTGCAGAGGACATCACGCGCGGCCAGGTGGTGGCGCGGTACACGCTGCATGCGTCGAACGGCGGCGCCTGGACGCCAGTCGCGCGAGGCACCACCATCGGCTACGCGAAGATCGACCGCGTTGCGCCTACAATGGTGCGAAAGCTGCGACTGGTCGTGGAGGACGCCGTTGGCTCACCTTCGCCCGTGATGCTGACGCTATGAAACAGCCACTGCGGTTGATCTTGCTCGCGTCGTGCCTTCTCGCGGCCTGCGCGCCGCGCGGTGTCGTCACGACGGCAACGCCGCAGTTGCCAGGCATGCAGCTGTTCCTGCTGGCGGGGCAATCGAACATGGCGGGCCGAGGCCGCGTGGAGGAGGAAGATCGCGTCGTTCACTCTCGCGTGCTGATGCTGAACCGGCAGCTCGAGTGGGTGCCCGCCAGTGATCCGGTGCACTTCGACAAGTCGGTGGCCGGCGTGGGGCCGGGCCGCTCGTTCGGCATTGCTCTCGCTGACGCTGACTCCACCGCAACGATCGGCCTGGTGCCGACCGCGGTCGGCGGGTCGCCCATCACGTCATGGGAGCCTGGTGCGCTGGATCCGGCCACGCGCACGCACCCCTATGACGACGCCCTCATCCGCGCGCGTGCGGCAATGCGCGGCGGAACATTGAAGGCCATCCTGTGGCACCAAGGCGAGTCCGACAGCCACGATCCCGCTGCGGCGCTCTACGAAGGGCGCCTTCGTGCGCTCATCGAGCGCTTCCGCTCGGATCTTGGTGCGCCGGAGCTTCCGTTCATCATCGGCCAGTTGGGGAAGTTCGAGAAGGGTCCGTGGAGCGCCGCGAAGGCGCGTGTGGACTCGGCGCAGCGGGCGGTGGCAGCGCAGATGCAGAATGTCGCGTTCGTGTCATCGGAGGGCCTCGCCGATCGCGGCGACACCACGCACTTCGACTCGCGCTCCGCGCGTGAGATCGGCCGGCGCTACGCGAAGGCGTATCTCGCGCTGCGGAGCGCCATGCCGTAGTTGCGGGCGATACGCAACTGGTGTTGTGTGATCTGCCTGCGCGTCTTTCTCCGCAGATCCGCACTCATGCGGTCGTAGTTGGCCTTTCCCATCCGCAATTCTTCACTCAGCCTGCGAACGGCGGCTTCGCTTCCTTTGATGCGAGGCTGAGCGGTAGAGCGATCCGCCACGCCTGCGTTAGTGCCCGTAGCTCACCACGCGTGAAATCTTCCATCCCGCTTTCGTTCGGCGCCAGATATGAACGAACTGAAAGGTCCCACACTCATTCTTTCCGTTCTCCACGTGGCAGAACGGATGGCTGCCCACTTCAATTGCGCCGTCGTTCATTATCGGATACACCACGAGACTGCCGCGGACGAACTCTCGGCGCACCGGTGCACTCTGCCCGAACATGTGCATCGTCTGCACGTGATGCTCGACGCCTTCGTTGTCCTGGTAGAACTCGAGGTCTCGTGAAAAGAACGTTCGCACTCTCGTCAAGTCGCGTTGATTGAAGGCGGCGCATAGCGTGCTGTCAGCGACGGCGATGGCGCGGAAGGAGCGAATTGCACGCGCGCACTACCCGAATCCGACGTGGACGCTTGCGCCACGACAGGTGCAGACCACGCAAGAGTCGCGAAAAGAAAGGTTTGGGCCCAGGGGCTGCCGCAGCGAATCATCAGTCGATCGCCCCGCTGCTGAAACGGACGTCAAGCCGCAGCACCGGGATGCTCATGGCAGATGCGGGCATCGCGCGCTTCCCCATCGCAGCGCGACGAACGCCTCAGAATTCAGTCGCCAGACATCGGGTATATGCTGCCATGTCGCGTAATACCTGCCGATGTCCTGCACGCCATCCGGCTGCTTGCGACGACACGACAAGTTTCCGTATTCAGCCGCGGCGGGACCCGTTCAGTCGTGCCTTGCACGTTGCCGAGTGCAAGAAGACTGGCAGGTCGATAACGGCGCCTTCATCCATCGTGCACCTCCATACATGTTGCTGTCGAACGCCCAAGTTCAGCAGCAAGGCCCGACGTGCACACAATCACAACGACTTGCGCGTGATTTCGACGAGCGCCGCGGACCCGTCGCACACCCGCCAGCCGCAGCGCCTCGTCAGGTAGCGGCGCGCGGCGGATCATTCGCTGCGGTGCTTTGGACGTGCGTATACAGCAGCATGTCGTCGGAACCGTACACCCGGACCCGCCCCCGATCTGTGAACCCGAGCTTGTTCAGGACCCGTCGGGACGCGCCGTTCGGCGCATCCACCACTGCGTGCATGGCGGCGAGGTGATAGCGAGGGTACGCGTCGACGAGCACCGCGTTCGCTGCCTCCGTCGCCAGTCCGCGTCCATGCAACACGGCCGCGAGCATGTACGCCAGCTCCGGCCCGAGCGCCGGGTCTGCGAGGGCTGGCGTGACGATCCCGGCCCAGCCGAGCAGCTCGCCAGCGTCGATCGGCGCCCCCCCGGCGGCCGCGTTCGAGAGAGGCGTACGGGCGGTGACCGCCCAGCAGACGTAGCCGAAGCGTGCGTAGCCATCGGCGAAGTGGTCGAAGAAGTCCCGCTGCGCGCGCGCGCGTCGTTCGGCCTCGGGCAGCGGCGCCGCGTAAGCATGATAGAATGCCATCACGACCGGGTCGCAGACCAGCCGCGCGTAAAACGACTCGAAATCCTCCACCGTCAGCGGGCGGAGCACTAAGCGCGGAGTGTCAAGGGGTGCGGCAGTGTTCATCGGGTGTTTGGTAGGCGTCGTCTGAACGCGAAAGTTCTGCTGCAGTGGAACCTACAAATTGCGAGCGCAGCGACCTGTCCGAGCTCCTTCGACAGCAGCAACGCCACGTTAGCCGACAGGGCTCGCAAGACTCTACCGTTGTCGAGCAACAAGTGTCGCACAGATCGGGTCAAGCAGTATCCCACGCAACTTCGCCGTGGCAAACGCGTATCGACCGAATTCGCAACGAATCATTATCGGCAGCGATCACCCAGGCACTCGCGACAGGCGGGACTGCGGGTGGGCGCAGTTCCCCGCGGCCGCATGTGCACGCGGCGACGAGCAGCGAAATCAGGAAAGTGCGCAAGTTGACGCGAGATGCGGGTCGCGTCATAGGTAGTCGTGAGGGAAAGCGCGACTGTCGCCTAACGCTCGTTTTTCAGTCACGTCATTCCGCAAGTCTGCGCGTAGGCTGCAACATTTCGCAAGATAGCACGCAGTCGGAGCGCTCGAAGACATCGCCATCTCACTGGATAGCTTCGACTTCGAAAACTCGCGCATCCACTCCCCGCGTGTTTATGCTGCAGGATCCCGCAGCCTAATATCGTCACCCCGCAAAAATGGGCCGAGCCCGCGCTGGGACCCCATGCGCGCGAAAATTCCCGGACCCCGTTGAATTGGTTCGGCCACGGAAGCACGCCACCTGGCCACTTGCTATCGTCGCATCGCAATCTCCCCCGTGACAGTCCCGATGTATTGCGGTCCCGCGTGGCGACTCGCCGATTTCGAACGCACGCGCCAGCTACCCGCCACTCTCCTTTCAAGATGCACTCATGAAGCGCATACGCCGCCGACTCGCGTCCGCCGCAACCCTCACGCTTGCCCTCGTCGCCATTCCGCTGGCCGCCGCACTCGCACAAGCCCCCGCCGCGCCACAGTTGACCCCGGAGCAGGCCGCTGCCCGCACAGCCGCCATGGCAAAGATCCGCGCCGCTTCCGAATCCGACCGCCAGCACATGCTCGCGCTGCTCGGCCTCACAGACCCTGCCCCACTCGGCCCCACGACCACCGACCCCAATCGCCGCCCTGAACTCACCCAGCGCACACCGGGCCCCACCAGCGCCTGGTACGACAGCACGGGTCACACGATCATGCGCTCTCCGTGGGGCAACTGGACCAACTACGACGAATCACGCGCCGGCTCCTCGACCGCGTCTCCCGACCCGCTAATCCTCAAGAACGGCACTCGCGTCACCGACGCCGCAACGTGGTGGAGCGCGCGTCG
>JAYVNZ010000069.1:0-8971 GCA_043758185.1 Gemmatimonadaceae bacterium
ATCAACTACCTGACGGATCACTTCCGCGCCCACAAGAAGGATCACCACGGCCGCCGCGGCTTGCTGAAGATGGTCGGCACCCGTCGTCGCCTCCTGAACTACATGAAGCGCACGGAAATCGACAGCTATCGCAAGATCGTCCAGGAACTCGGACTACGGTACTAGGTTTTTGCCCCCATGCACACGCGCGGACGCATCTCGATGCGGGCCGCGCGTTTTGCATTCCACACAGCAGTTCACGCATCACCTCATGACGCGCGCGCCGGCATACGGTCGGCCGCACCGCAGAGAAACGACAGAGAAAACACATGCAACGCATTGAAAAGACGTTCGCGGGACGCAAGCTGGTCATCGAGACCGGACGCATGGCCAAGCAGGCCGCTGGCTCATGCCTCATCACCTACGGTGAGACGATGGTCCTCGCCACCGTCACGGTGAGCGACAACAAGAGCCCGCTCCCCTTCTTCCCGCTCACGGTCGAGTACAAGGAAAAGACCTACGCCGCCGGCAAGATCCCCGGTGGATTCATCAAGCGCGAGGGCCGCCCCACGGACGGCGAAATCCTCAGCTGCCGCATTATCGATCGCTCCATCCGCCCGCTGTTCCCCGAAGGCTTCCAGAACGAAGTGCAGGTGTTCTGCTACGTCATCTCGGCAGACCAGGAGAACAAGGCCGACGTGCTCGCTCTCGTCGCCACATCGTACGCGCTGAACGCCAGCCGCACCCCGTTTGCCGAGCCGCTCGCCGGCGTCCGCGTGGGCCGCGTGCAGGGTAACTGGGTGCTCAACCCCACGTTCCAGCAGCTCGAGTACAGCGACATGGAGCTCGTTGTCGCCGGTACGCAGGATTCCATCATGATGGTCGAGGGCGGCGCCCTCGAGGTGAGCGAAGAGGATGTCGTCGAGGCCATCACGGTCGCGCACGGCGGCATCAAGGAGCTCATCGGCTACCAGAAGGAATTGCTCAAGGCCGCGGACAAGGTCGAGAAGCTCAAGTGGGAGAAGGCCGCCACGACCGACGGCCTGCTCGACAAGGTGAAGGCCGCGGCCGATGACAAGATTTCCGCCGCCCTCAACCAGAAGGACAAGCAGACGCGCGTGCAGGCGGTGGAGACGGTGAAGAAGGAAGTCGCCGAATCGTTCCTTGCCGACATGCCCGACAATGCCAAGGAGATCAAGAACATCCTCGGCGATCTCGAGTACAACGCGCTGCGCTCGCAGGTACTGACGACCAAGAAGCGCGTCGACGGCCGTGCGACCAACGAAGTCCGACCCATCAGCATCGACTCCGGCCTGTTGCCCCGTGCGCACGGCTCGTCGCTCTTCACGCGTGGCCAGACACAGGCACTCGTGGCCGTCACGCTTGGCACCGCGAACGACGTGCAGCGCCTCGATACCATCGACTCGCCGAGCGAGACGACCAAGTCGTTCATGCTGCATTACAACTTCCCGCCGTTCTCCACCGGTGAAGTGCGCCCGGTGCGCGGCACCTCGCGTCGCGAAATCGGGCATGGCAACCTGGCCGAGCGTGCGCTGCAGGGCGTGCTGCCGGACTTCGCAGACTTCCCGTACACGCTCCGCATCGTCTCCGAGATCCTCGAGTCCAATGGCTCGAGCTCCATGGCCACGGTGTGCGGCGGCTCCCTCGCGATGATGGACGCCGGCGTGCCGATTCGGGGCGCTGTGGCTGGTGTCGCAATGGGCCTCATCAAGGAAGGCAAGAAATACGCAATCCTCACCGACATCCTTGGCACCGAGGATCACCTCGGCGACATGGATTTCAAGGTGGCTGGTACCGCGACCGGCATCACGTCCATCCAGATGGA
The DNA here is from genome assembly GCA_043758185.1 of Gemmatimonadaceae bacterium. GTDB lineage: Bacteria > Gemmatimonadota > Gemmatimonadetes > Gemmatimonadales > Gemmatimonadaceae > AG11. The sequence goes on from JAYVNZ010000069.1 coordinate 1,826, forward strand.
CATCAAGATCGAGGGGCTCGACCTCCAGATCATGAAGGAAGCGCTGGCCCAGGCCAAGGAAGGCCGCCTGCACATCCTGGCCGAGATGAACAGGGCGCTGTCCACGCCGCGCGAGGAGCTGAGCGCCTACGCGCCCCGCATCGTCACGCTGATGATCAACCCCGAGAAGATCGGCGACCTCATCGGACCCAAGGGCAAGACCATCCGCGGCATCCAGGACGAGACGGGCGCGGAGTTGTCGGTGGACGACACGGGCCTCGTAACCATTGCCGCCGTTGGCGGCGAGGCGATGCAGCGCGCGCGCCAGATGGTGCAGGCCATCACAGCCGAGCCGGAAATCGGTGCCACGTACGAAGGCACGGTGAAGACGACCACGGCGTTCGGAGCCTTCGTCGAGATCATGCCGGGCACCGAAGGACTGGTGCACATCTCCGAGCTCAAGTGGGGCCGCACGGACAAGACGGAAGACGTGGTCAACAAGGGCGACCGAGTGACCGTGAAGCTGCTCGATCGCGACGAACGTGGTCGCTTGCGCCTGTCCATCAAGGCGCTGCAGGAGCGTCCGGAAGGCATCCCGGAAGAGGAGGCGCGTCCTCCCCGTCCGGAAGGTGATCGTCCGCCGCGCGAAGATCGTCCGCGGAGCGGTGGCGGTGGAGGCCGCGGCCGCCGCTAGTGGGCAATGGTGACACGCCGGCGGATGGATTCCGCCGGACCGTGCTCCCCAATGGACTGACCGTACTCTCGGAGCGAATGCCGGGTGTGCGGTCGGTCGCGTTCGGGGCATGGGTTCGCGCCGCGTCGCTCCACGAGCCACGCGACAAGATGGGCGTGTCCCATCTGCTGGAACACATGGTCTTCAAGGGCACCGCCAGGCGCTCCGCGAAGCAGATTGCATTGGAGCTCGAGGCGCTGGGCGGGTCGCTGGACGCGTACACGTCGCGCGAGCACACGGTGTATCAGGCACGCGTTCTCGACGAGCACCTGGACATTGCCGCTGACGTGATTGGCGACTTCGTCTTCAATCCCGCGTTGCGAAAGAAGGACCTGGACCTCGAGCGGAAGGTGGTGCTCGAGGAAATCGCGATGGTGGACGACACGCCCGACGATCTCGTGTTCGAGTTGCACAACGAGGCACTCTGGGGCGCGCATCCCAACGGCTATTCCATACTTGGCACGCGCGACTCCGTCTCGGCGCTGGGTGTGGACGACCTGCGCGCGCTGCACGCGCGGGCCTATCACCCCTCGCAGCTCATCGTGGCGGCGTCGGGGAACGTGGAGCATGACGCGCTCCTCGGCTCGCTCGAGCGTACCGGATGGACGGCCGACCGCCCGGGCGATGCGGCGCGCCTGGTGGTGCCTGCCGCCACGCCGCTCACGCCGCTGAGAAAGCATGTGAAGCGGGAGGGCGCGCAGACGCACATCGTCGTTGGCAGCGCGACCGTACCGCACCACGATCCGCGCAGGCATGCGCTCGTGTTGCTCAGCGTGCTGCTGGGCGGGGGCATGAGCTCCCGGATGTTCCAGCGTGTGCGCGAGGAACTTGGCCTGGCCTACGCGGTCTACACGTTTCAGTCTTTCCAGGCCGACACCGGCATGCATGGCGTGTACGTTGGCACGGGGCCGGATACGGCGCGGGAGGCGCTGGACGCCATCGATGCGGAGCTCGCCCTGGTGGCGAAGGATGGGCTGCCCGCGGACGAACTGGCGATGGGGAAAAGCCAGCTGAAGGGACAGATCACGCTGTCGCTGGAGAGCGTGAGCGCACGAATGTACCGATGCGCCGGGGTCGAGCTGTACGGCGAGCCCTACCGCACGCTCGACGAAATGCTCGCGCTCGTGGAGGCGATTACCGAGCAGCAGGTTGCTGAGGTGGCGCGCGACTTCTTCGGGCCCGATCGGCAGACGGTCGTCTCCCTCGGCCCGGGGGATGAGTTCTAGCTGGTAGAAATCGCTATATTTGTCGTCCTGAGCGAAGCGAGGGACCCGCTCTTGCCCGATGCCACAAGCAGATCCTTCGCTGCGCTCAGGACGACTCGGCAATTGTCCGCTCTCTCGCCAAATTCACACGAAACCCAAGTCCGCCCCATGAAAATCGGCGTTCCGAAAGAAATAAAGACCAACGAGAACCGCATTGCGCTCGTCCCAGCCGGCGCCGAATCCCTCGTGGGTGCGGGCCACTCGGTGCTGATCGAGACCGGCGGTGGGTTCGGCAGCGGCTTCACTGATGAGGACTACACCGCCGTGGGCGCCACCATTGCCCCTGACGCGGCTACGGTGTGGAGGGACAGCGACATGATCATGAAGGTGAAGGAGCCGATCAAGGTCGAATGGCCCCACATGCGGAAGGACCAGCTCATCTTCACCTACTTCCACTTTGCCGCCGACGAGGCGCTCACGAAGGCGCACTTGGCCAGCGGCGCGGTGTGTGTCGCGTACGAAACGGTGGAACTGCCGTCGCGCGAGTTGCCGCTCCTCACCCCGATGTCGGAAGTGGCAGGCCGGATGGCGGTGCAGGAAGGCGCCAAGTATCTCGAGAAGCTGTACGGCGGACGAGGTGTGCTGCTGGGTGGAGTGCCGGGCGTGGCGCCCGCCAAGGTGGTGATCCTGGGCGGCGGCATCGTGGGCATCAACGCGGCCAAGATTGCCGCGGGCATGGGTGCAAAGGTCGTCATCCTCGACATCTCGCTGGAGCGCCTGCGCTACCTCAGCGACGTGATGCCGGCCAACGTGCAGTTGATCTACTCCAACAGGCACAACATCGTGGAGCAGATCAAGACGGCAGATCTGGTCGTGGGCGGCGTGCTCATTCCCGGCGCCAAGGCGCCGCGCCTCGTGCGCAGGGAAGACCTGGCCACCATGCAGCCGGGCTCGGTGATCGTGGACGTGGCGATCGACCAGGGAGGCTGCGTGGAGACGATCCACGCCACCACGCACGAGAATCCTACGTACGTGGTGGACGGCGTCATCCATTACGGCGTGGCAAACATGCCGGGTGGCGTGCCGCGGACGTCGACCCTGGCGCTCACGAACGCCACGCTGCCGTACGCCATGCAACTCGCGAACAAGGGCTGGCGGCGCGCGCTCACCGATAACCCGGCATTGCTCAAGGGTCTCAACGTGGCGCAGGGCAAGGTCACGTACGAGGGGGTCGCCGAGGCGTTCGGGATGGAGTATCACGCGCCAACGCAGTTCCTGAGTTGAGCGAGCGGTTCTCATGACCATGGGCACACCGGACGTCGTCCGGTGTGCCTTTTGCTATATAGGGCTGTGAGCCCCGTCACGTTTCTTCGGCAGCGGGTGACGCGGCGTAGGTCGTGCAACTACAACAGATTGCCCCTCGTCACGACGCGGGCTAGCTTTCGGCGTTTTCACTCTCCGTCGTACGCAGGCTCGTTCCCCGCATTCGGGGCGAGTGCCCGAACCCTGGATTGATGCGCTGGCCTTTCTTCAAGTCGGGAAGTCTTTTCCCCGCGAACGCGATTGGTGTCGACCTCGGCACGGCCAATACCCTGATCTACGTCAAGGGCGAAGGGATTGTGCTCAACGAGCCGTCCGTCGTCGCAATTGACCGCGCCACAAAGCAGATCAAGGGTGTGGGGCTCGAGGCCAAGCGCATGTTGGGGCGCACGCCCGAAGGCGTGATCGCTGTCCGTCCCATGAAGGACGGCGTCATCGCCGACTTCGACGTGACGGAAAAAATGCTGCGGTATTTCCTCAAGCTCATCATCGACAACCACGTCTTCAAGGTGAAGCCGCGGGTGATCGTGTGCGTACCGAGCGGCATCACCGAGGTGGAGCGCCGCGCCGTGCGTGACTCCGCACTCGGCGCCGGCGCCAAGGAAGTCTTCATGGTGGCCGAGCCCATGGCGGCAGCTATCGGGGTGGGCCTGCCGGTGGAGACGCCGACAGGCAACATGGTCATCGATATCGGCGGCGGCACCACCGAAATTGCGGTTATCGCCCTGTCGGGCATCGTGAGCGACACGTCCATCCGCACGGGCGGCGACGAACTCGACATGTCGATCGTGCAGTTCATGCGCAAGAACTACAACCTGCTCATCGGTGAACCCACGGCCGAGCAGATCAAGATCCAGATCGGGAGCGCGGCGCCCATTGGTGACGAACGTGAAATGGAAGTGAAGGGTCGTGACCTGGTGAGCGGCATTCCCAAGACGGTGCGCGTGCATTCCACCGAGATTCGTGAAGCGGTGCAGGAGCCCATCCAGCAGATCGTGGATGCCGTGCGTCGCGCGCTCGAGATCACGCCACCCGAACTGGCGAGCGACATCGTGGACCGGGGCATCGTGATGACGGGCGGCGGCGCGCTGATTCGCGGGCTCGACCTGCTGTTGAGTCAGGAGACGGGGCTGCCCATTCACGTGGACGAAGATCCGCTGACGTGTGTGGTGCGCGGCACGGGCCGCATCCTCGACGACGAGGAGAAGTACTGGTCCGTCCTCAGCACCTGAGGAGCGCGTGGCGCGAACGTCTCGTTTCATAGCGCGTGTCGATATCGTCATGTTCGCCGCGTGCGTCCTGCTGTCGCTCGTCGCGATGGTGTTGCCCGGCAACCTGCGCGAGCCCGTGGCGGGGACGCTCCGTCGCTCGCTCGTCGCGCCGCTGATTCGCTTGCAGCAGGGATCCGAGCGCTGGCGATCGGCCTATCTCGCATCGGACCGGATCGAACTTCGACGCGACACGCTGGCGCTGGCCGCCGCGAGAGTGCCCACACTCGACGCGGAGAATGACCGGTTGCGGAAGCTGCTGGGCCTCGGCACCAAGATGCAGTGGGGGTTCATTCCCGCCGAGGCGCTGCAGGGTCGCGGCCGGGCGGAGGACTTCACTGTCACGCTGAGCGCCGGATCGCGCGCCGGAGTGGCCGAGAAGAGCCTGGTGGTGGCACCGGAGGGCATCGTCGGCCTCGTCCAGACCGTGGACCCCACGCTCAGCCTTGCCATCCTGTTTGCGCATCCGGATTTCCGCGTGAGCGCGATGTCGGCGGATGGCAGTGCGTTCGGCATCGTGCAACCGCATGTCACCACCTCGAGCACGACGCAGGAACCCGCGTTCCTGCGCTCGGAGCGGTACCTGCTGGAGATGCGCGGCGTCCCATTCCGCGCCACGCTCAAGCCCGGCGCAATCGTCTTCAGCTCGGGCCTGGGTGGCGTGTATCCCAAGGGCATTCCGGTAGGCATCGTCCTCGCCGAGATCAAGACCGCCGAGGCGTGGGCGCGTACGTACTTGCTCCGGCCCGCGGTGAATCCAGCGGAACTGACCTCGGTCATGATCCTCACGCCGAAGCGGGCGACAGCGCCTGGCGGCTTGGTGAACGTGTGGTCGGATGTGGGCGCCATTGATTCCGCGACCAAGAGCATCGTGGCAGCTGGGGACTCGCTAGCCAGGCAATCGGCGACCGCCGAAGCTGCGGCACGCCGCGCGGCGATCGACAGTGCAGCCCGTATCTATGCGGACTCCGTGCGGCGCGACAGCCTCACGCGAGGCGACAGCGTGCCGCGCAGCGGTGCTGCGGCCGCGGCAGCCGCACCGGATTCGGTCGTGCGTGCGCGTGTCCGCCGCGACAGCGTTGCCGCCGCCCGCATTCGCCGGCAACGGCGCGACAGTCTTGCCGCGGCGCGCGGTGACACCGCGCGCCGGGACACGACGGGGGGAGTCCGGCCATGAACTGGGGCGCAACGGTGCGCACGATTCTCCTGTGCGCCATCCTGATCTTTCTGCAGTACACCCTGCGTCCACTGCTGGCGTGGCGCGCGTCACCTGACTTCCTGATCATCGCGTTGCTGCTCGTCTCGGTCCGCGTGCGTCCGGGATTCGCTGCCGTGTTCGGGCTCATCATCGGCCTCGCGTCCGATTCGCTCGCGCTCAGCTCGTTCGGCGCCGGGGCGCTCGCCATGACGCTCATCGGCTTCGGGTGGTCGCGCCTCAAGGCGGTGTTCTTCGCCGACCACGTGCTGTTGAACGGCTTCTTCCTGTTTCTTGGAAAGTGGGCCTACGAAGTGGTGATGCACCTCGCGGAGCGCCGGATGCATGGCGCCGAGCTGCTGATGCAGCTGCTGGTCTGGTCGTCGCTGTCGGCCGCGGTGACGGCGGTGGCCGGCGTGCTCGCCCTGATGGCCCTGCGCCCGGTCCTCGAGACGCGCGGAACGTGAGCTTTCACCCCAACGACATCGTGCGGCGCGGCCGCGCCGCAAGCGTGATCGTCACGGGGGTGTTGCTGTTCCTGATGGCCGGCTTCTTCCGCAATCAGGTGCTCAGTCATGCCACGTACGAGCTCCAGTCGAAGAGCAACAGGCTGCGGGAGCTTCCGCTCCCCGCGCCGCGTGGCGTGATTTTCGATCGGCACAACAAGGTGATCGCCGACAACGTGATCGGGTACTCGATCTCCGTGCTGGCGATGAAGGAGGACACGCTGCGGGCGGTGCTCCAGCGCCTCACCGGCACCATCAACATCACGCCCGCCCAGATCGAGCAGTCGCTGCGGCGATTCCGCCGCGCGCCGACACGACCCACGGTGATCATCCCCGATGCGTCCTTCGATGTGGTGAGTGTGCTCGAAGAACATCGCGCACAGTTTCCCGGGCTCATCATCCAGAGCGCCCCTCGACGCTTCTACCCGGACGGACCCGCCGTGGCGTCGTTCGTGGGATACGTGGGCGAGGTCAGCGAAACGGAGCTCGCCCAGACCACCTTCGCCGACTACAAGGCCGGCCAGCAGGTGGGCAAGCAGGGGCTCGAGAAGCAGTACGAGTCATTGCTGCGCGGCAAGGAAGGGAGCCAGTTCGTGGAGGTCGATGCACGTGGGCGCGTCGTGCGGAACTCGGGCGCCCAGCAGGACCTGATTCCGGAAGCCGGCCCGGATCTGCACACGAACATCGACCTCGATCTCCAGAAGTTTGTCGCCGGCATCTTCGGGGATTCGCTGCAGGGCGGCGCGGTGGCGCTCGACCCGCAGACCGGCGGGGTGCTCGCACTGTTCAGCGCGCCCAGCTACGATGGCAACCGGTTCATCGGCGGCGTATCGGCGCAGTACTACGACTCCCTGCGCACGGACGAGCGTCGCCCGCTCTACAACAAGGCGCTTCAGGGCACCTATCCGCCGGGCTCGACATGGAAGCTGGCCACCACGGC
>JAYVNZ010000070.1:0-6134 GCA_043758185.1 Gemmatimonadaceae bacterium
CGATGGCACCATCGCGAACGACGACGGCGCCGACCATTGGGTTCGGCGCCGTCTGTCCCCACCCTTGTGCGGCGAGAGCCAGCGCGCGGCGCATGAACAAGCCGTCATCCGGCGCGATCACGCGCACGCGCGCATCCATCCGATCAGATGCCGATGCGAATGCCCACCGACCCGTACGTGCGCGACTTGTCTGCGGCGCCGGACGAGAACGTGTTGTAGGTGACCACGCTGCCGGTGCTGCCCGTGGAGTTGCCCACTTCACCCACGATCTTGAAGAGCGGCAGGTTGAGCGAGAGGTCGGCAAAGATGTTCGTCCGCGTCAGGTCCTGCGAGAGCACGATCTTGTCGGAGGTCTGCGTTCCCGCCGCCGTTCCGCGCGTGGTGGCCTGGATGCTCGCGCCTTCCTTGTACTTGTCCTGCCCGCCGCCAACCACCAGGCCAAACAGCAGGAACGACTTGCTCGCGGTGATGCGCCACGCCGAGGTCTCGACCTTGGCATTGGTGATGGTGACGTCGAGATTCGTGGACTTGCCCGAAATAGCGGTGTTGGGCAGGTCGCGCTTGAGGTACGTGACCGACACCCCGGGGACGAGGATGGACTCCGACAGCAGGCCGACACGCACGCCGTAACCGATCTGGAGATTCTGGTCAGGCTTGACCCTCACGTCAGACGTGGAATCGCCAAAGCTGGGGATGTAGTTCGCACTGACCAGCACATCCACGCCACCCACGTTCGTGAGACCAAACGGCAGTCCGCCAAACAGGCCGATGGCCGCATCAGCAGTAGGCAGGCCGAGCACCTGGCCCTTGGACGGCAGCACGCGCTGGCTGCGGCCGTTGGTGCCTGGCGTTGGGAAGTTGCTGATCTGCGGCAGGTCACCGTTGAAGACGTTGGCGCGCACGCCGATGGAAAAGTGTCCGAGTCCCCCCAGGGTGGACCCGGCGCCCAGCGTGGCGTTTCCCCCCGCGAGGGCCAGGCCGAGCTGCGGTGCCATGAACTGGAAGACATCGACCGCCATCTGGCACGCATCCTGGGAAGCGCGTGACCGATCCGGGACGGCGATTCCCGCAATGGTGCTGGACGTGCCGGTGGGACATGTGTTGGCCTGCGCGCTCCCGCTGGCGGCAAGCAAGACAGAAAGGGCCGTAGCGACCAGTAGACTGTTCTTCATGCGTTCTCCTGGGAGATGATCACCTGACCGGTCCCGCGCACGATGCGCCCGAGCCGGTAGGTGGCAATGTGGGCCGACGCGCAGCTTGCCTCGATGGACGGCACGCTTGCCTCGTCGGTGATGACGACCATACCTACACCCATATTGAAAGTTCGGTACATCTCGGCCCGCGACACATTGCCGGCCGTTTCGAGCTGTCGAAAGAGATTGGGGATTTCCCAGCTCGACGCGCGCACGACCGCATCGAGGGTATCAGGAAGGACGCGAACCACGTTACCGGGCAGCCCGCCACCGGTAATGTGTGCCATTCCGTGGATTCGCGCCAATACGGGTTTCAGCGCGGTGAGGTACGACCGATGCACGCGCAACAGGACGTCCGCAACCGTGCCCTCCTCGCCGGGAAACAGGTCGTCCACGCCGAGCTGCATCCGCTCCGTCACGATCCGCCGCGCCAGCGAATACCCATTGGTGTGCAGCCCGTTGCTGGCCAGGCCGAGCATGACGTCGCCCTCCTGCAGCCGGTCGGCACCCAGGATGCCGTCTTCCTCCACGCACCCGACAATGAAGCCAGCGAGGTCGTAATCGGGCGGTGTGTAGATCCCAGGCATTTCCGCTGTCTCGCCGCCGGAGAGCGAACAGCCGTTCTCCCGGCAGCCCGCCGCGACGCCGCGCACCACCGACTCCACCACGTCGGGATCCAGGATACCGGCTGCGAAGTAGTCCAGAAAGAACAGTGGCACCGCGCCCTGCACCAGGATGTCGTTCGTGCAGTGATTGACGAGGTCGTGCCCTACCGTCTCGTGCCGATTGGCCTCGATGGCGACGCGCAACTTGGTGCCGACACCGTCTGCGCTCGACACGAGCACGGGACGCTGGAAATCGGCCGGAATCCGGAACATGCCGCCGAACCCTCCGAATGCGCCGCGCGCGCCTGCGGTGAACGTCGATTCGACGACGGCGCGAATGCGGTGCTTGACCGCATCGGACCGATCGATGTCGACGCCCGCTGCGGCGTAATCCAGGCCGTTCCCTTCCGTCACGATACGCTTCCCTGTTCCTGTTCGAAGGCCACGAGGCGCCGGAATTCATCCACCCGCGACACCACGTCGCCGCGCGTGATCTCGAGCAGCCGCTGCACGGAGAACTTCTCCACCGCGAAGGAGCCCATCGCCGACCCTACCACGACTGCCCGACGGAGGTTGGCGTCACTGAGGTCACCGGTCTGGGCGAGGTACCCCATGAAGCCCCCCGCAAACGAATCCCCAGCGCCGGTGGGATCGAACACGTCCTCGAGCGGGTACGCGGGCGCGAAGAAGATGCTCCGGTCCTTGAACATGAACGCGCCGTGCTCACCCTTCTTGATGATGACGATCTTGGGCCCACGCTCCATGATCCACCGCGCAGCCTTTACCAGGTTCGCGCAGTCGGTCAACTGGCGCGCCTCGCCATCATTGAGCATCACGAGGTCCACGTGCTTGATGAGCGCCAGGATGTCGGGACGCCGGCTCTCGATCCAGAAGTTCATGGTGTCGCACGCCACGAGCTTGGGCCGATCCACCTGCTGCAGCACATCGAGCTGCAGCCGTGGATCGATGTTCGCCAGGAACACGAAGGGCGCGCTCTTGAACTGCGGCGGAATCTTCGGGCTGAAATGCGAAAAGACGCCCAGTCGCGTTTCCAGCGTTTCTGCGGAATTCAGGTCGTGCCGGTAGCGACCGCGCCAGCGGAAGGACTCACCCTCCACTTGCTCGAGGCCGGCCATGTCGACACCGCGCGCCTCGAGCGGCACGAGTTGGTCCATGGGATAATCCGATCCCACCACACCTACCAGCTGGACGGGCGCGAGAAGGCTGGCGGACGCGGAAAAGAACGTCCCGGAGCCACCGATGACGTTATCCGCCTTGCCGAACGGCGTTTCCACGGAATCGAGCGCGACGGAACCGACGACGAGTACGGACATTGAATACGGGGGACGGGGACGGGGGACGGGGGACGGGGGACAAAGAGCAGGTCCTTCGCTACGCTCAGGACGACAACAGGAAACAGGTCCTTCGCTACACTCAGGACGCCAGCAGGCTACATGCGCTCGGGCGCACTCACGCCCAGCAGCGTGAGGCCGTTCTTCACGACAATCTGCGCTGCACGCGCCAGCAGGAGGCGAGCGCGTGTGACCTCTGCAGGCTCGTTCAGTACATGCGCCTTGTGATACCAGAGGTGAATGCGGCCCGCCAGATCATGCAGGTACGTCGCAACCCTGTGCGGCTCGAGCGCCTCGGCGGCATTCGCCACGGTCCGCGGAAAGTCGAGCAAGGCCTTCATCAACTCGGTCTCCTCCGGCAGGCTCAATTGGGCGAAGTCCACGCCATCCGTGGTGACCCCCGCGGCATCGATTTCTCCCACGCGGAAGATGCCCGACAGCCGTGCATGCGCCATCTGGATGTAGTAGACGGGATTCTCCTCGCTCTGCGAGCGCGCGAGGTCCACGTCGAAGGAGAGCTGTGAGTCGCCCTTCCGCATGAGGAAGAAGTAGCGCACGGCGTCGCGGCCCACGTCGTCGATGAGGTCGCGCACCGTGACGTAGCTGCCCGCGCGCTTGGAGATCTTCACCTCTTCCCCACCGCGCAACACCGTCACCAGCTGGTGCAGTGAATACTCCGGATAGCCCTGCGGAATCCCGATGCCGAGCGCCTGGAGACCCGCCCGTACACGCGCAACGGTGCCGTGGTGATCAGACCCCTGCACGTTGATTGCCCGTGAGAAGCCGCGCTCCCACTTCGTGACGTGATAGGCCACATCGGGCACGAAATACGTGTAGGTGCTGCCCTTCTCCGCGCTCTTGCGCATCACGCGGTCCTGGTCATCACCGTAGTCGGTGGTCCGCAGAAACAGCGCGCCGTCCTTCTCGTAGGTGTGGCCGCTGGCGACGAGGACCGCGACGGTGGACTCCACGCGCCCGTCGTCATACAGCGAGGATTCCAGGTAATAGGTGTCGAACGCGACGCCAAATGCCTGCAGGTCGAGGTCCTGTTCCTTGCGCAGCTCCTGCACCGCGAAGCGGCGGATGGCGTCGCGATCGTCTCCCGCCGCATCGTCCGCGTGCTGCGCGACGTACCGCTCTGCAATCTCGGCGATGTAGGCGCCGTGATATCCGCCCTCGGGAATCGCGAGCGGCGCACCGCGCAACTCGCGCACGCGCGCCTGCGTGCTGCGTCCGAGATTCTCGATCTGCACGCCGGCGTCGTTGTAGTAGAACTCCCGCGACACCGCCCAGCCGTTCCAGTGTAGCAGCGAGGAAATGGCGTCGCCGAGCGCTGCCTGACGACCATGGCCGACATGCAGCGGGCCGGTGGGATTGGCGCTCACGAACTCCACGACCACCGGGCGATTCGCGCCCACGGTACCACGCCCGTAGTTCTCGCCCGCCGTCACAAGTGCAGCGATCCCGCGTGACACCGTGCCGCTGTCGAGGCGAAAATTGATGAATCCGGGACCCGCGATCTCCGCCGAGGCCAGGCCCGCCGCCGCGTGATCGATGGCCGCGATGAGCGATTGCGCAAGATCGCGCGGCTTGAGGCCGAGCGTCTTCGCCAGCACCATGGCCAGGTTCGTGGCCCAGTCGCCGAACGCCGGATCGCGCGGACGCTCGAGCAGGGGTGCGAGGCCAACCGGCGCCCCGAGCGATTCGGCGGCGCGAGTGAGCTCGCGCCGCAGGGTCTCGACGCCCTCGGTCACTCGCTCGCGCTCGGCTTGGGTTTGGTTGCCGCCGGCTTTGCTTCCGCGGGCTTGGCCTCCGTCCGCGCAGACTCCGACTTGGGCGCGGCTGCCTTGGAGTCGCTCGTCGCACTTGCACCCGAGCTTGTAGTGCCAGCATCGCCCTTGGACGTGTCGCTCTTCGCCGAGGAGGACGCGTCTGACCCCGCGCCATCACCCTTGGGAGCAGCAGGCGGTGCGTCTCCCGCCGTGACGGCGGCGCTCTTGGCGTCCGGAGGCGCCTCACCACGATGCGCATTCTTGCCGTAGTCCGTGAGGTAGAACCCCGACCCCTTGAAGGCGAACCCGGCGGCCGACATCATCCGCTCGGCGGGCTTTCCACAGGCAGGACAGGCGGCCTGGGACTCGGCGCCGCCTATGCTACGGTAGAACTTCTCGAACTCGTGCCCGTCTGGGCAGCGAAACTCGTAAGTTGGCATCGATATGAGACTTAGGCGATTAATTCCGAAGCAGCAAGCTAGTCGCTGCGAGGGGTGCGTACAAGTCCATCGTACCGCACGCAGGGGGCAGCGCGAGCGCTCGACCCTTGGCGCAACACCCGATGATCTGGCAATGGTCCAATGGCCGTCCATGATCGCAAGCGATAGCCGAATCCGAGCTCGATCACCGGGCGACGTCGGCCGTTGACGTCGCTATGCACATTGGGACCCACGATATCCGCGGACAGGATAATGACCTCGCCTCCGGCTGGCATCACTGAATGCGCCGCACCGAAGGACTCGAAGGCCTCGATGCGCCGCGCTGATAACTGCGCGTGCGCGAGGACCGGGGCCACCATCGCCACCATGCCGAAGCCCGTGCGAACCAGCGACCGCCTCACGTAGCCGGTCGGTACGCACCCCATGCCGCGCTCAACACGTCGCTGATCTCACCCACGCTGGCGCGTGCGCGCACGGCGTCGATGATCAGTGGCATGAGGTGCTCGCGTTGACTGGCATCGGCGGTTGCATATGTCTGCGACGCCGCGGCAAGCGCGCTGAGTGCGGCGGTCGTCGCACCGTCATCGCGCGCCGCCCGCACGGCCTGCACGCGCAGCACCTGTTCGCGTTCCAGCGCGGAATAGTCGGGTGTTGGAACGACAGGCGCTTCCGCGCCATCGGCAAACTTGTTGACGCCCACAATTACCGTGTCGCCACGCTCGACGCGCAACTGGAACTCGTATGCGGATCGCGCAATCTCCTCCTGGAAGAA